>JAJRPU010000055.1 GCA_024280615.1 Bacteroidota bacterium
AAATCTTAAAAGAAGTTCCCGGTATTGAGCCCCCAACTGTTTATGCCGAGAGAGTCGTCGGAAAACCATACTTGGAAATCAAATTTGACCGTAGGGCTCTCGCACGTTATGGCTTAACAATTCAAGAAGTGAACAGATATGTTGAAATGCTCATCGGTGGAATGCCTTTATCCTATACCGTTGAAGGCAGGGAACGATTCCCCATCAGAGCACGATTCGCCAGAGAATGGCGAGATGACCCAGACGTGCTTGAACAACTACCCATATCCACTCCAACAGGGCAATGGATACCCCTTGGATACGTGGCAGACATAACATACAGAAGGGGACCCCAGGCAATAAGAGGTGAAAACACATTCTTAGTAACTTACATAACCTTTGACAAGCAGGAAGGGTGGTCAGAAGTTGACGTAGTTGAACTGGCAAAGAAGACTCTTGATGAGAAAGTTAAAAAAGGAGAGTTGGAAATGCCTCCGGGCACAACTTATGTATTCGCTGGAACTTATGAGAATCAGCTTCGTGCAATGAAAAGGCTCTCCTTAATTATACCCATTGCTTTAGCTACTATCTTCCTACTCCTTTACGGAAATTTCAAACGTCTTTTACCGACAATAATGGTCTTCTCCGAAACATTAATAACTTTTTCAGGAGGCATGTTGCTAATTTGGCTATATAACCAACCGTGGTTCTTAAATTTTGAAGTGGCTGGTATGTCTATGCGAGAGGTTTTCAATATTCATACATTAAATATGAGCGTGGCTGTATGGATTGGTTTCCTCGCTCTATTTGGAATTTCCACGGATAATGCTGTAATTATGGGCTCCTATATACTTGAACGATTTGGGAAAGTTAAACCTACAACAAGGACGGGCTTAATTAGGGTAATCGTTGAAGCAGCAACAAGGCGAATCAGACCAGCTATGATGACCACTGCAACAACTCTAATTGCCCTACTGCCCGTATTGAGTGCCCCAGGGAAAGGAGCAGAATTCATGACATCACTCGCAGTGCCCACATTCGGGGGAATGCTTTTCCAATGGCTGTGTGTTCTGATAACCCCTGTACTTTACTGGTGGTGGTTGAAAAATAAGGTAAATAAATAAGTAGATTATGAAAAGAATAAAAAGTTTCTCGTGGCTAACATTAGTTATTTACCTAGGTGCTTCTGCACAGTTACCACAAGCGGTTGAAACATATCTTGTGCAGCGACTTGATAGTATCCCAGAAATCAAGTCTCTATGGAACAGATATGAATCTACTTTAAAGCAGGCACAATATGCCGGGGGCTTACCAGACCCCTATGCATCTACAAATATTTTCATAAAACCTATTCAAACCAGGGTTGGTCCACAGTTGCTAGCAATAAACGTTGCCCAACCATTTCCCTTCCCCGGAACCTTAAAATCAGCAAGGGAATCATGGGAACACGAGGCAACCGCTATCGCCTCTTATATTACCTTGCAACGAGCCTACTTCTACAAGCAAGCCGCCCAAACATGGCTTGAATATGCATACTTTAAAAAAGAAGTTGATATAATAAATGAACATCTCGTATTACTTAAAACTCTTCAAAAAGTCATTAGAGAGAGAGTTGCAGGAGGCAAAGAAAAGGCTTATAACTACTTGCGAATAGAGATGCAAATTGAAGAATACGAAACCAAATTACAGATTGCATTATCTAAACTGCTCTCCCTTCAAGTCTCTTTTAATAAAATTCTTAATCTACCCGATTCAGCCCCTATCCCAATCGCGGATACTCTTACTTTGCCTCTAATACCAGACTCATTAAAACTTATAGACTCTATTCTTTCTAGTAGCCCATACTTACAAGTTATTAGCCATAAGCTACTTGCTAACAAGGCGCGACAGCGGAATGCTCGTCTATCTGGCTTACCCTCCTTCAGTGCCGGTTTGTCATATTTTGTCATAGGAAATGGAGGTTCTGACGCCTTAGCCCCATCAATCGGAATTAGAATACCTATATATCGCAAAAAATGGAAAGCCTTAGAAGAGAGATATGAGCTAGCAGCAAAGGCAGACAGCTTATCATACCTAAATAAAGAAAATTTATTAATTGGCTCATTTGCTCAGATATGGTGGCAACTAACCGATGCCCTTGAAAGAATTGAACTCTATAATGAGTTAATTGATTTATCCCTTCATACTAGAAAAATGTTAATTGCCGCCTACTCAGGCGACGAAGAAGACTTCGTTGAAGTCCTTAGAATAGATAGGGACCTTCTTAATTACAGACTTGCTCACCAAAGAGCACTCACAGACCTCTACAAAGCAATAGTAAACATAACTGAATTAACCGGAAAATAAGGAAAAATGACAAGGAGAGTTTCTCACCCGGGACTTAAATATCTCTTAGTGCTAACAATCTTAATTACAGTAGCTGGAATAACCCTTAATAGCTGCTCTTCCGAGAAAGAAGAACCAACATCTGCACAAACCTCTGCGACAGAATACACCTGTGCTATGCACCCACAAATCAGGTCCAATGAGCCAGGAACATGCCCAATTTGTGGAATGGAATTAATCCCGGTAGAAGACAATGGTAGTTCAGGCTCGGATGCAATGGCTCATTCCCTGAGCCCAGAAGCACTGGCATTAGCAAACATTGTTATTGATACAGTCAAAAGAATCCCCATTACGCATACTATATATATGCTTGGAAAGGTTGAGCCTGACGAACGCCTTATCGCTTGGGCAACAGCACGGGTCCCCGGAAGGCTTGAGAAATTATATGTTTCATTCACTGGACAGGAAGTGAGGAAAGGACAGGTTATAGGCTTGATTTATTCTCCAGAGTTAATCAGTGCCCAACAGGAATTGCTTGAAGCCTATCTTCTAAAAGACCAATCTCCACAACTGTTTGAAGCTGCTAAACAACGCCTACTGCTCTGGTCCCTCACAGAAGCAGAAATAGACACCATTTTGAAAACCAAAAAGATCAAATACTATTTCCCAATAGTTTCCCCTGTTTCAGGAACAGTCCTTGAAATGAAAGTTGAAGAGGGCGACTATGTGAAAGAAGGGGAAATAATTTTTGAAGTAGCTGATTTACGGAGTAATATATGGGTGCTGCTTGAGGCTTATGAACAAGACCTGCCCTGGTTATCCATAGGACAAAAAGTTACTATCTCCGTTGAAGGACTTGGAAACAAGACATGGACTGGAAGAATCACATACATTGACCCGTTTGTAGATAAGGCACGGCGAATAGCACGGGTCAGAGTTGAGCTATCAAATCCAGCTCTGGAATTGAAACCCGGTATGTTCGTGAGAGGAACAGTAACAGTTTCAGCAAGTAAAAAGAAAATTCTTGCCATCCCTCGCACAGCAGTATTATGGACAGGAAAGCGGTCCATAGTCTGGGTCAAACTACCTGGAGAAGACTTCAAATTCGTGCTTCGTGAAGTGGAACTAGGTCCACGATTCGGAGACCATTACATTGTCAAATCAGGCATTGAAGAAGGAGAAGAAATTGTTACTTATGGCGTCTTCAAAGTGGATGCCTCAGCTCAATTAATGGGAATGGAGAGCATGATGGGTGGCGGAGGAGCTGTCCACCATCACGGCGGACATGAAACTCAAACCACCTCTCAAAGCAAAACGTCCCCTGCAGAAACAATGAAATGCGGCGCAGGGAAATGTGGTGGCATGTAAGTTCTTTTGTTTATCTATGTACAACGAATTTATAAGAAAGCCACTTACCTTCATTGTTAATTCTCAGAACATAGATGCCGGCAGGAAGGTCATTGATATATATCACGTTGTTATAGTTATCAAATTCCGCAAGAATTCTACCATAAATATCTATTATTTCAATTGACTTGCAATCATAACAGTCTCTAATAACTATCCTATCAGGTAGGAATTCAACATAAACTTCGGAAGCCTCAGTTGTCGGTGTAGACACTACTATAAACGTTACATAGCATTCTTGTTCATGCAAGAAGCCCGAAAGAGTTTTTTCTGTGGAAACAGTAGTATTGCGTAAGATTTTTAAAGGAATTCCCTGATTCTTCACTATTGGGGTATTGGAAGACAGTGCCATGTTTAACTTTTGAATAGTAGGAGTCCATTTTGTAACAGCACAACATGAATCAGTCAAATATCCATTAAATACAGAGTTAAGAGCTATATTCCACGAAACAAAGGCACCTTGTTCTTCGTAAATCCTGTTATAATTAGGGTCATTTGTGTTATACAAAGTATCTTGATAATAATTAGCAGATATAAATACCATATCTCCAAATACAACATTCTTCCTAACTTCTACAAAATCTATCCATCTAATTTGCTCATCATCCCAGGTTGGATAATTGCCAGCTGTTCTCTTTAGAGTAGGACCTCCCCAGATGCGCTCAACAAAGAGAGAATATGAACCAATTACTTGTCCTCTATGGTTAACAAGTATAAAGCCTTCTGGATAACTTATATTCACCAGTGCTAAAGTATCGCTAATTCTATATGCGTGTGAAGCCACTCCTCTACCCCGCTTAGCAGTATCGTAGTCAATCCTATAGGCCGCCAAAAGTCTGTCCGTCTGGTAGTTAATAACAGCGAAAGCTGGAAACTCACGAGTTGTAAATCTAATGGTATCATTTAATACAAATCCCACAACCGCAATTGAATCATTTATTATAACCGCCTGACCTACGTACACAATCTTATATATAGAATCTTTAAGTTGCAATTGCTTAGTCCACGAACAATCAGTGATATTACCCAGTACTAACACGACTCCAGAGGTTGTGTACGCATCATACATTCCAGAAGCTATCCATAGAGAGTCTTTACCTGTCAAGTGATAAAAAGAAGCTCTGTCAAAACTATTGAATACATTAGTGGTGGTATCAAAAGCAAATAAAAACTGGCACAGAACAGGGAAAGAATCAGTTCCCTTTGCTACAAATTTCATGATTGACCACGAAAAGAATTCCGATGGATTATAATTCAGGTCAGTAATGAAACGGGTAGCACCCATTAAAGCAATAAATGTACTATCATTTTCCTTTATTAAGCCGGCAGTACGTGTGCCTCTCACCTCTCCAGTAGATTGGTTCTCATCAGCACCGTGCACCATATAAATCTTGGGATTAGTAAGGTCTGAATCAACAACTAAAAACAAAGATTTATTAAGATAATAAGATGCATTAATGCTGGACACTACATAATTAGCAGAAGAATTAATAGGTAAAAGCATACTGTTTTGTACTGACGAAATAGGGCTTGACAATACAGGATAAGGATAAACAAACGTAACTTGATCTAAAGCAAAATCGGACGTATAGACATGTAGCATCCAATGGTCTTTTAAGCGTTTTAGAGCAAATCTGTTTTGATTAATAACCATGGTCCATGGATTCTCCAGACTGGGAGTTAACACAGCAGTGACAAAGCCCCTATATTTTCTCAACATTGTAGAAAGTGTATCAACTCTTGAAAATGAAGTGTCCAAATTACTAGCACACCTGTACAGTTGGACATTCTGTGCTGAGAGAGAAAAACCACTCGCCAAGGACAAAAGCAACCCAAGACCTCTAAGCCCTTTAAAAAACACCCGCCTCCTCATGTCACTTCTATTTTATGTTAATATCAGGGTTTTTAGGTTTGTCTTTAATTACTCCTTCGCAATTAATGTACAGTTGTGTAGCATTAGACGGCAAGTTGTAAAACTCTCCGAATGAGTCCCATAAGTAGTCCTAAAAATTTCTGTACATGAATAGGGATAATTCTTCACTTTAACTAAATTCTGACTATAGCCCAAGTGAAAGCCCAGCCCAAGTGAAAGCCCAGCCCCTTCTCATCTGTTTTAGATTTTCTATCACAAATATACGTCAAAATTTTTAACCTAGTTAAGTGATACATCTCTTTTATGTTTAGAAAAGTGTAAATTGACTTTGTTGTAGACATAGGATTTCTCAAAGCAACTTAGAAATGCATTGTACAAAAAGGGCTTTATGTTTTTGTATTTCTGCTTCTGTCACAACCACGTTATGAGGAATTTTGCCACTTTCTGTATCGTATCTCTCCCAAAATCTTCGCAAAACGTTTTCTTTGGATATGTTCTGAAGATGTCTAAAATGAATGAAAAGGCTCAAAGGAACATAGAATTCTATATTAATTAACAAGGGATGCTTTCTATAAATGTTTTTCAATTCTCTTAGTATATTCAGCCAGAAGAATTGATTATTAAACACAGAAGACAGGTTCAACATCTTTCTGAACAGTCGTGCCAAGAGCAAAGCGAAATCATTACGACGGGACCATTGATAGAATGCCGTGGCATGTCCCGAAAAATCTCTCACCTTGTTAGTTTCTATAAGGACAATTCCCTTGGAAAGATAGTAAATAAGTCGGTTGAAATTATTGTTACTCGCTGCTCCCAATTGTTCTATAACTTCTTCTAAAAGTTTCCAGTTTTCGGTCAGCCAATTGTCAACCAGAAATCCAAACATAAAAGGAGGGGAAACAACCTCTTCACTGAGCATAACAAAGCTATCTTTAAAATCAACATTTATCTTGAAAGAATCT
>JAJRPU010000056.1 GCA_024280615.1 Bacteroidota bacterium
GGAACAAAATGTTTCTTAGCCCATTGATCACCGATTAACCAGCCAAGATACTTTCCCGGTTTCATTACTCTATAACACTCTTTCATAACCTTCTCTAATTCATCGTAAAAAGCTTCACCAGTTGCAGGAATATGCCCAATATTATCAGGATGGTCATTATACTTGATGTTGTCGCCATAAGGAGAATCAATAAAGACCATATCAATGCTTTCATCTGGCAGTGGCAAATTTCGTGCATCTGCTTGTTTAATATCAGGTCTTGTTGGAACTATATCAAACGCTACAACATTTCTTTTTTCTTCTTTGCACACGTCAATAGTGGTTCCAGAACCAGCCATTGGGTCCAGAACAGTATCACCGGGAATAGTATAGCGATAAAGCATATTATAAATGATGAAAGCGGGCGTAACGCCCGGGTATTTATTATTTCCCTTAGGCGTATCGCCATAGCTTTGATACGGATAATCCCACAATGTGGTTGAGAACAAAGGAGGACGGTAATTCTTTGCAATAAGTGCTTCCTTATTCTTAATGCTCAATGTCCCTATATCTTTATTGCGTAAAACCAGTTGCTTTATTAACTGAACACCTTTCTCAGACAAGATATCATTTCGCCAATTTATATTTAGTTTTTTAAAAAGATTTTTCGCATTTGGAAGCCTATTAATTGTAGTTCCCTCGGGAGCGACTTCCACTATATATGGATACTTACTTCCAAACGGTGATTTCTCTGGACTATAATCGCCCTCACCTTTCGCAACAAATGTACCAATCAACTCATCAGTATCTATATTCAATAAAAATACTATATCCCCGTTTTTAATTGCCATCACTTTATGTCCATATGTCCTACCAGTACAAAAAACACCTGACTCAATCAATTGTTTTTCGCTCTTGTTAGTGCAGGCAAGAATATAACCCTTTATCAAAGAAGAGCGACTGCTTGTGCTCTTGCTTTCATCTATGCCTTTAATAGCTGGAATGGTTTGTTTATTCATTTGGAGATAACAATTTGAGCATCTACTAAAAACAAAGATAAAGACTTCACTTTAAATCTGCTCTTGCCTTAGGGATTCATACAACAACAAAGCGGCACTGACTGAAGTGTTCAGGCTATCGGCAATGCCCAGCATAGGGATGCTAACCAGAATGTCTGCTGAATCTTTCCACGATTGAGGGACGCCAAGATGCTCGGAGCCAACTACGATGGCTACCGGATTTTTCAAATCCACGTCCCAATAGGTTTCTTTAGCTTCCGGGGTGGCAACAACTATAGGAATCCTTTGCTTTTTTAACTGCTTTAACGCTTCCTGAGGAGGGAGTAGAACCCACGGGAGGGAGAAAATTGTTCCGGTGCTTGCCCGAATGATATTTGGATTCCAAGGGTCTATGTGCTTGGAAGCTATAATGACCTTTGAACCTGTTGCGTCGGCAACTCTCATTATTGCACCAATGTTCCCTGGTTTTTCAATATCTACCAAAACAACTATTCTGCCAGAATATTCAAAATTTTCAGGAGAAGGAAGCACATACTTCCCAATGGCTAATAGTTCAGGTTTTGTGTCGCCATAACTCAATTCTTCCATCACGTTCTCTGAAACCCAGATGAATTCCACATTTCTCAGATTTTTTCTTAGATGTTCTGGAATTTCTGGATTTTCATTTGTGGAAATGATGTGAGTTATTGGGAATCTTGCTTCCAATGCCCTGACCACTTCCCTTTTACCGACAATTGGGAACATGCCTTGTTTCCTGCGTTGCGACGCACTGTGCAACCTTTTCAATTTTCTTATGAATTCATTCTTTGCGCTTGTTATTCTCTTCATTGACCCAAACTTTTCTGATGAATAGGAAATATCCAGTCATAACGGCAAGGACAAACCAATAAACCGCTTCGCTAAACCAAACAATTTCAATAGATGCATCTATCACAAATATAGTGAACCAAGCGTAAGAGACATAGAGCAACACAGCCATTATTTCGCTTAGCCACGTGAAAGTTGTCTTGCCTGTTCCAGCCAAGGCATTGAAAAATATTGTGCTTATGGAGAAAATAAGCATAATTGTTGAGATAGGCAAAGATAGTTGCAAGCCCTTTCGGATTATCTCTGTGTCGTCAGTGTAAATCTTCCAGAACAGTTCTGGGAATAAGTTAAAAACGCTTATTATCACTAACATTACTAAAAAACTGAAGGATGCTATTTTGAGTGTGGTATGCATAACTTGTATAAATCTTCTCTGTCCCAGCAAGTTGGATATAACAGTTTGAGTAACAGGTGTCAAAGCCCACGTTATAATGCCCATCATTTGCAATAGAGATGTTCCAGCACTTGTAACGGCAAGGGCTTCAGAACCCATTTTTTCTATTAAAAGAAAAAAGACGAACCAGCCCACAATAGCAGTTATTCCCTGAGCGACAAGCGGGAAACCTATGTTGAGCAACATTTTCACTATCATGGGAGAAAAGCGTGATGACTTATTGACAAACAGGGAATTTCGCTTAATAAACACTAATCCAGCGAGCATAAGAGTTCCAAAAGCAATAGCCAACACGGACGCCAAGGCAGCACCGGTCATTCCAAGAGGCGGAATAGCACCAAAGCCGAAAATCAACACATAGTCCAGCACTATGTTTAAAAGGCTTATGAACACGGCGATTATGCCAAAGGGATAAGTAATAGCATTTCCAAAGAGTAGAGCCCGCAACCCAGCATAAACACCTATTAGCGGATATGAAAAAATCTTAACTCTCATATAATCTTCAATTGCTGACAGAACACCGAAAGAGGAAACCCAATGCGGCAACACTACTTCAACGGTAACAAAGGCAATCACCGAAAGGAGAAAGCCTGTAAACACAAGCATAAGAATACTGTTCCAGAACACATGTGGAATCCTGGAAGTTTGTTGCCCACCTTGAAATCTGGAAATGGTTATCTGCGAAGAACTTCCCAGAGCGAAAAGGACTATAGCAAACAGAAAGTCCAGAGATGAGATGATGCCTATGGCACCAAGCGGGTCAGTGCCCAGTCGCCCGACAAAGGCAGTGTCGGCAACGGAAAGCAGAGTCCAAGCAGTGTTGGCTATAATGATAGGAATAGCAAGGGTTATTGCTTCCCGAATCGTACCTTCTAATTGAACATTGCGAGCCATAATGTGAAACCAAAGTTAGATAGTATGGCTATACCAAAGGTTTTAAGAGAAACGTTTTGTTTATACTAAATCTAAATTGTAATGTTAGAACGAATTTTCGCAATTTTTCTAAGCACCTTTGTAATTGCCAGTTGTGGTAATTCAAGTAACCACAAGCAGACTAAAGCAGGACAAGCAACAAATAGTTATAAGTCCGAAAGTGTAGTTATTCACACTAATGCCGATTCCATAAGCAAGGTCATTGCTTCTAAAGACGTAATTATTATTGACGTTAGACCTACCGAGAAATATCAGGAAGGGCACATTCCTGGTGCCATACATATTGATTTAACAGAAGACTTTGAGGACAGGATTAAGAGATTGGAAGCCCGCAAAGTGGTTGTTTACTGCGGAGATGGACGTCGCTCACTCAAAGCAAGTGAATTATTAAGGAAATATGGCATAGATACTATTTTTAACCTAAAAGATGGCTTTCCAACTTGGGTTGAAGCGGGATATCCAGTTGAGAGGTAGTAGTAATAATTTAGGGCTATCAAGAAGCAACAGAACTAACAATTAACTTGATAATGAGAGAGAATAAACACAAGAATTTTATGCAAATTTTGTCCATTTTTTCAAAATTGCTTATCTTTGTAATCAATAAAAACATAACCTTCAAAATCCTAGAAAGATGAGGATAGGCTGTGAGAGGCTCGGCGATGGGCAAGTTCGGACCCCTGGAATGCTCGGGGGGGGGTAAC
>JAJRPU010000057.1 GCA_024280615.1 Bacteroidota bacterium
ATTAGTTCCATCAAAACCGAGATATACGGTATCTACCACATCTGCATAAATGATTTGCTTTGCATCAACGTCGTAGATATAAAAAGTGGTATCTCCAGGATTAACAGGTATATTTTCCACTCCTGTCAGTGCCATTGCAGCCGGTCTGATATAAACTCTATAAGTAGACGGTACAACTTTAAGTGGGTCAATCACCTGAACATCTATTGGAGCCGTTCTGGGTTTATAATATGCATACTGAGAGTTAGCTGCTTCCGGTGATGTAGGGTCAATAGAACCCAACAGGTTATGTGCCTCGTCAGTAAATTGGAGCGTTGCACCGGCTGCTCCTCCTCCTGCCAGCCTCTTCACAACAGGACCATCACCATAAGTGGAGTTCAGCTTAGTACCGAATTGATATGTTATTGGTTTATGTGGAATTGCTGTATAAACCCTAACGTTTTTCCGACCCGGCAGGAACTCAACTGTCTGCCCCGGCAATGTATCTCCCGGAACGAATTTCCTGAACCTATTAGCAGCATAGGCAATAACCATAAAGTAATATGGCTTGTTGTTTATAAGTGTATTAGCACCGCCGGTGGCAAATGCATCCTTCGTAACCACTATTGTATGCTTTATACCATTATCCTTACCCTTAACCTTCACCTCCGGTATCCAAGCTCTGTTATCTCTATCATAAGTCCAGTTAACAAGTGTCGTAAGACCATTTTCTACATCAAACTGGGCGATGAGTTTTGCTCTCGTTGGATCATTTAACTCCCTTGGTGTCACATCAGGAGCGGCAAGCTGATATACAAGATACCCTTCAAATTTATAAAATGAGTCAGGAGATCCTAACTTCCTAATATCTGTAATATTAATCTTATCAACTATCATAAAGTCCTCATTCTCATTATTGGAGCCTTTCCTGTTCCAGAGAGTTATGACAAGTTTCCTGTCCAGCTCCCTGATTGTCATATTGGGAGCCTCTGGCCCATCTAACAACTGGAAGTTCAGATCAAACAATGTTTGTGCCTTTTCATCAGCAGCTTTCAACACAGTTAACGGAGAACACAACGTCCAGTTTGGATCATTTGCCCAAACAGCACCAATAACAACTTCATTAACAGCACCGGGCAACAACCTGAAGGGACCTGAAGACATCACATATCTCCTATCTGCAGGCTGGTTACCTTCCACACACTCAGACCAGCCATCTGGATCACCTGGCTCAGAAGGAAACATGTAATTCGTTCTTTGTGTCCCCCCATAACCATTACCACCAAAGGTAACAGGGGAACCGTCTTTCCAAGAACCGGACATATAGTTGTAAAAGTGAATACCATCAGAGGGATTACCAGTAACAGAAAAGTCATTGTTGAAATATAAAAAGGCACTCATGCCGAGGTATTCTTCTTTATCTGGATCATAGGGTCCTTTGAAGAAATCAGTCCCTGCCGCGGGTTTTAGCGGTGCATATCCATTAGCACATGTATTATCTTCTGTACCATTATACACAAAACCAAGGCTTAAGATAGTGTCACACCCAACAAAATCATTGTCATAACACCCTAAGTCAGGATCAACCCATTGAGCGATATATGCACTATCAAGGGTAGTCGTAGCGTGATTAATAAGAATGTACTTGTAGAAGGTCATGTCGTTGATTTCATCGTTTGTTTGGAAAGCAAAAGCAAGGGCTTGAATTTCAATTCCTATCGGCTCAGCATTGGTTTCACCGTGGATATTACCTTTGTCGTTATATACCCACCAGATAGCCATATCACCTGGAACATCAGGATAGTCTCCCTTTGTGGGATTATAGAGTCCATCACCATCAACATCAACGAAAGGAGCCAGCCCATAAGGACGACCGATAAATTTATCATCACGTGTAGTGAAAGGATTGCCAACTGCTGGCCACTCCCTAATTGAAAGGGGTATCGGTTCATCAATAATGCCATTATCTTGATAGTCGGCAAGGAATGCATCAATTTCGCTTCTTAGAACTTTAAAATGTTTGTCCCATTCCCTACAGGTCTGATTGTCAATTGTTCCGTTGAGCAGTGGACCTGGCCAAAAATCATTACCACTCTGACGATATGTCTGAGCTGCAAGCCTTAGATTACCACTGGGATCAAAACCACCTACCCATATAGCAGCTGCAAACATTGCGTGCTTCCCGGATCCTTTGGGAACCTCATATTTTGCCTCACCAACAAGATCCCACCACATATCACCTCCACCAAGAATACGAGCTCTAACATTGTTCACATCAAGATCAACCTGTGAACTGGCTGGATCGCAATCGGCAGCCCGAATAGAACCCCTCTTAATAGACTTCTTAGGCTTAGAAACTCGTTCATAGCCAATCATCTCACGAGCATCAACGGTATTTGGAAGGACTAACCCTAACAGAATAGCTGCCACAAGTCCCCCCTTATAGATCTTTCTCATCATCCCGGTGATGTTTTCTGTTAAATTCATGTTTCAACTATTTTTAAAACCCAAACATTACCCCAATTCTTATCCTTCGTGGTTGCCCAAAGTTAAATGGATTCATTGTGTAAAGCCTGTATTGATCAGCAAAAGCCTGCGGATCAACCTGTTGCGAGACGTATTGCTGCCCAACGGGAGAAGAGAGATACCCATCATCTATAGGTGAACCAGTTGCTCTCCATACTGCAAGCACATTCCTGTTATTAAGCAAGTTCTGTACCCACAGATATACATTAACAGGAAGATGAACTGGAACATCCTGACCCTTATCATCCTTAGTAGTTCCTACTTTTATCTTAAATGTTTTATCCACTTTAAGATCTATTCTCAATGTCCAAGGCTTCCTCGCAGTGTTGACCCCTCCTTTGATATATGTTCGTTCATTAACCCCAATTTGTACAGCAGATCTTGTGGGGAATGCATCAACAGTGAATGGCGTTCCAGAACCAGCATTTATCAGCAAGTTAATACCTGCATTTTCAAATATATGCTTACCCTTCCACGTTGGCCCTTGTTTCTCACCATAACGATAATCAGCAATAACTACAATAGTATGTCGCTGATCATAATCAAGGGGAATTATCACCCTCAAGTTAGGTTCACCAAAGTTAATCAACCCAAGCTGGCTAGTAACATTTGAACCTGTTCCTTGGGCAAACTGCATAGTATAGTTAACTGCCAACTGCAAAGGCAGCTTCTTTGTTCGTCTCATATCAAAGCTGAATGTCATACCCTTCACAGTACCAAAATCAAGGTTATCAAATGTTCTATAAGTAACAGGGTAGGCATAATTCACCCGCGTAACTTGTATCATATCTCGCAGTTCACGGTAGAACCCTGAAATAGAAATTGCTACATTTTTAGATAGTTTTTGCCTAAAGCCCACTTCATAGTCAATAACTTTTTCTGGTTTTAATGCTGGATTAGAAATTATCCTGTTAACAGCAATCTCCCTTAGGAAATAGAATTCATCGGGAGTGGCAAGTATTCCCTGTCTTGGTCTTTGCGTAAGAACGTCATAGTGAGCATAGAAGTTTGCTTCGTCAGATATCGGGAACGAGAAGGCTATTCTTGGCATTACTGTCCATTGTGGCGAATAATCAGTAAACACCTGATCAGGGTCAAACTCAGGATCCTTTTCGGTGATGTCAGGATTTTTGAGATACGGTTGGATTGTTCCGGTTACTGTTTGAGCGGCTATTACGCCGGGGTCTTCTATCAAACGACCTTGAGCATCATACCATTCATCTCCTTTCCTGTAACCTAATATTGTATTGGGTTCCTTAGCATTATCCACATAGACAACATAATCATCAGCTATGTTATCAGGATGTTTGCCATTGGGATTAAGGGCAGGGTCAACTTCTCCGGCGGTATAAGCAGGAAGCAGCAAATACTTATCCTTGAGAACTTTCTGATTAGCATCAAATCTGTCCACACGGAGACCAACATTAAAGATAAGGTCTCTATAGAAGAACTTATCCTGAACGTAAAATGCCATATAAATCGGTCTATAAGGAGCAATTGGCTTCAAGTAATTACCATTTTCATCCTTCGCTGTCCAGAAATCTTTAAATGTAACCTTTCTTCTGTCAATGTTTCCTACATAGTCATATCCATAGTAAGACACGAGAGAATTTATTCCTTCAAGCCACAGCTCATCGGGAGCAAACATATCCAGGGAGAATACATCTGGAGAAAGGGTATCCACGGGAATTATGTCCGTTCCGTCAACTGGTAGACCAAGCTTTTCACGTAGTTTTTTATCAATCCATGCCTGCTCAGACGCCCTGTATAGAGGTTCATAATAAACCGTATCACTCTCAGGATCAAAAGTGATTTCTCCATTAATTAATTTGTCCTTTATTTCACTGAAGCGATACCTTTGTCCATCAATGATTAATATTGGATCTGACAAGTTCAATTCAGCAAGATGTCTGTTAACATAAAGCCGAGCCAATGTCCAAAGGCTCACTGCCCCTATAGAGTATCCTCGTCTAGTTTCTTGCTCATACTCCATCCCAAATTCCATATTATGATGATTTTCCTTGCCTTTTCCTTTTTTCTTTTTAGGAACTATACTAAATGCACCATTAAACCAGACACGAAATCGTGAATTGTTATTAAACGAATAGCCCCCATACTGACGACCGGGAATAAACCAGATGCTATATGAAGTGTAGTCAGCAAGGGTACGCTCACCATTAGCAATAGCAGGTCCATTGATAACAGAACCTATAGACTGCTCCCCAACAGCATTTTCAAGATATTGTTTAGTAATGTTTTCAAGGTATGGATTTAATCCGCCCGGAATAAAAGTATCTATAAAGTAGATAGAACCCAAATACACATTACTTATTAGGATGGGTTTCCCGGCTAAAGCTGAAAGAGCCGAATCGGTTGAAGGGAAATAGAACGGAACCTCACGTTGTAGGAATTTGCCTATGTATCCATAGTTAAAAGCATTGTACCTGTGATAATAATCAGCCACAGACTCATAGTATTTTCTATATTCAAATTGAATAGAATAGGAGAAGTCACGTATAACTGATGTAGTATCTTCTGTAGGAAATTCTTGTCGTAAACGTACCATAGTATTAAATTGCCTTTTACGAGCCCATGGTTGCCTATCCCAATTCATTAAAGAATATCTATGAACGTACGTTCGCCTGTTAGTAAAGCGTATAATATCTCTACCCCACTCATCAATATAAAAACCTCCCAAAGTAACATTGACATTTTCCCTGGGCGAGAAGTCAAACTTAGTACTTAATGATAATCTATTGTTATAAGCATTTAAGCGATACTTAATCGGCTCAAACGCATCCATACTAAGAGTTTCTACTTTCTTAATAAATGTACCTTGTTCTGTCTTAATAAGAGGCTCGTTAACAACATCTTGAAAAACACTATCTTTTAACTTAAAGATATAGAACGATGGCCTATAATCCTTTTGATAGTTGTACTCTCCGGAGAAAAACATCCCTAATATAGGGCGTTTCTTAACTTCTTCGCCCTTCTCATTCACCCCTTTTTCCCAAAGCAAGGGTGTTGTAAAGCTTGCCCCCACCAAATTATAGCCATAGGGGTCTAAAAACTGGGATGTAACTGCCTCAAAGCCAAAGCCTGGTCGTGCACTGGGCCCCCTTGTAGTAACTGTAATAATACCACCTGTTGCATCACCATACTTAGCTGGCACTCCACCAGTGATAGTTGAAATTTGTTCTATAGCATTTTTGGGCAAGTTAACGTTACTACCGAAGATTTTCATTCCATCAACTAGAATCACGTTACCCGTGGTTCTTCCACCTTTAACATTCAGTTCTGTGCCTTCATCTCGCTGGAAAACATTTGCACTGGTAGCAGCCAAATCAGCTGGATTACGAGGGGATAACTTCTCAATTTCTTCTTGCGTGAGTGTGAACTGCTTAGTTGTTTGATCCTTTTTGAAAAGCGGCTTCTTATAAACTACTATTATCGGTGGCTCCAAGGTTATTGTTGCAGGAGACAATTTAATAGTTTCCAAGTTAGTTACTTTATCAGCGGCTACTTCAACACCTGTAACCTTATATGGACGCATACCTGTATAAGTGACCTCCACATCATAGCTTCCCGGGTCAAGGAATTTGATAATGAAATTACCATCAATATCCATTACAACTGTTCCTTTAACGTAAGCCCCTCCTCTATAAACTTTAATAGCTGCACCTATTGCTGGTTCTCCTTGGTCATCTAGAACCTTACCTTTTATAGCACCTGTTTGTGCAAAAGCATTAATATAGGTCAGAACCATTAGCGTTAGCAGACCCAACAATTTCAATGTTCCCCGTCTCATCTTACTTCCTTTTCTGTGTTTAGTCCCTTTTGCAAAGATAAGCAACTTGATTTATTCAGTAGCAAAAATACGCAAAAAGAATTAAAGTGTCAAATGGAGAGGGAGTATTTGATTTTTCTGACCACTAGTTCTTTCATTTTGTTGTAGGCTTCTTGAGAATGTCCGGCGATATGTGGCGTTACAATAACGTTGTTAAAAGTTTTAAGTTCCCTAAGGAATCGGGAATCTGGCTCTCCTTCCACAACATCAATTGCCAGACCGCCTATAATACCTGATTTGAGTCCGTGAATCAAAGCCTCTGTATTCACTATATTTCCTCGGGAAGTGTTAACAATCAACACCCCCTTTTTAACCTTTTCCAGATGCTCAATATCAAATAAATAGCCATTTTTGATATCCTGAATATGGAAACTAATAATATCGCAAGAAGAAAGTATATCTTCAAAGGAAGTGTATTTGACCCCTGGTATAGGATTTAATCTCCTATGCGGGTCCCACACCATTACTATGCATCCCAGAGAAACAAGTCGTGATGCTACTTCCCAGCCAACATTTCCATAGCCTATAATTCCAACAACCTTGCCTTTAAGTTCATTTCCCACTACACCTTCTCTGTCCCAAGGGGCTTTAAACCCTTTTGCAATAGCCTTGTTAACGCGTCTTAATAATCCTATTATTAATAATAATGTATGTTCAGCTACTGAGTCTCTGTTACCCTCTGGAACTCTGATGAATTGTATGCCTCTCTTTTCCAAGACTTTTATATCAATATTATCAAATCCAGAACCAATTCTCACCAATGCTTTCAGTGATGGAAATTTTTCCAGCAGGTCTGTGTCAACGATTGGTAATGAAGCAACAATAAGTATATCCGCTTGGACAAGCCATCTGTTGTTGTTCCCTTCATTAAACACAACGACCTCACCCAGTTCCTTCAGCCCTTCAATTAAGTATTCATGCCCTTTAGCTGCAAAAACTATTTTCATCTTTTCACTTTTCCAGCAAGGCAGAGAAGTCAATGACTTTGGGACTATGTGTCAACCTGCCAATTGATATATAATCCACTCCGGCAAGGGCTATGTCCCTCACATTCTCCAGAGTAATACCCCCTGACACCTCCACCTCAACACGTCCATCAATAAATTCAACCGCCTCTTTTATTAATTCCACACCATCAAAGTTATCAAGCATAACCCTTGTTACCCTGCTAAAAAACTGTTCCAGAATCTTTAATTGGTCTATGCTCTCCACTTCAACGATAATGGGAACTTCCTTCTTGATTTTGCTTAAATACTCAAGTGTTTTCCTGACTGCTGAGACAATATCTCCTGTTGCATAAATGTGATTTTCTTTAATCAACACTGCATCGTTGAGTGAATATCTATGATTCACACCGCCTCCCAGCCTGACAGCCAATTTTTGTAAATCCCTCCACAAGGGAATGGTTTTACGTGTGTCTGTTATGCGTGCTTTAGTTCCCTTAACTGCTTCCACAAAACGCCTTGTTAAGGTAGCCACTCCGCTTAAATGCTGCAGGTAGTTCAAAGCAGTTCTCTCTGCCATTAATAAATCCCTTACTCTGCCTTCAATTTCCATTATAACCTCTCCTGCTCGGAATCGTTCTCCGTCTGAAACATTCACTTTAACATCAACTTGCGGATTCAATAATTGAAATGTTCTTTTTGCACATAGGACTCCTGCCGCAACTCCCTCTTCCCGGGAAATAATTTTCATCACGCCATATAGGTTCATGTTTACAGTAGCCCAAGTGGTTAAATCACCGTTTCTTATGTCTTCCTCAAGGGCAAACCGTATGTGGCTATCAACAAGGGACAGGAACTGCTCACTGAGCTTCTGCTTCATATTCGCTTATCCTTATTTGCTTTATACGACCTGTTTCCTTACCAACAACTATAAAGACTCTAAACTGAAGACCGTTAGTGTCAATATACTTTCCTATAGTGTATTCAGTGTTTGGGCTAGTTCCTGAATGAACCCATTTTAAATCTTTGAGCGGATGGGCTTCAAAAAACTTTTTTAGCATTAGCGCTGCTTGTTGTGCCGGTCTCTTCCCCCCTTCCCCATTAATCACAATAGTAATATCTGGTTCCATTTTCTTCTCAAGGAAACCAACATCTCCACGATAGAATGCAGACTGGACAGGCGTTAGGATTGAAACTTGCAGAATCAACATTAGCAAAATGTAAATCATTCCCCTTTTCTTTTTATAAACGCTACCTTGGACTCTTTGTTTCTGGGATAAACCGTCATCAGGTCTTTAATCCCTTTTATACTGTATTTATCAACGAATTCAAGCAATGAGATCGTTCTTTCCTGCCACTTTCCCAATGGCATCAGTTTTTCATGAACTTTCTTAATCTTCTCCAATTCAGGACTAATCAGCATTTTCCTTGCTTTGCGAACTTCCTTACCCCACTGTTTTGCGAGTTTTCTTAACCTACCAGCGAGGAAAGAACGCACATCAG
>JAJRPU010000058.1 GCA_024280615.1 Bacteroidota bacterium
AGCAGAACTCAATGGCGACACTTTGAATCTGATTTATATTTCTTACGGACTTTTCTGCTCGTGCTATTGCTGTTATATCCTTCGTTATGAATTCTGGGTATATACTTTGAATGATAAAACTAATTTCCCTAAGTATGTAACTATCAATGGCAGCGAAGTTCTTGGGAAAATTGAATTTCGCCAAAAACTTGATACGAACACAACCGATTAATCTCTATCACCAGTCTTCTTCCTCTTTCTGAACAGGTGGATTTTTAATGAATTGCCTTAGATTGCTTATTAAGTTTGTTGCATATTCGTTAACTTGTTTGAGATATTCTTGATGCTTAGGGTCTTTTGAGTTGAGCCATTCCTCAATGGGGATATAGCGATTGGCAATGAATTTGAAATCAGTTAGTTCATATTTGTATCTGCCGTCTTTAAATTTAATTACTAAGGTGTATTTTACTCTGCCTGCTTTGTATTTTTTACCTGTTTTTTTATCTATGTCAAAAACTTCAAATTTGTGTTCTATCCTAATAACTCCCGGCTTGTTTTCTTTAATTACAGCAGAAGGATTTTTATAGAAGGAGTGAACCCATTTGATTGCTAATTTCTGTAATGAATCTGCGGAGAGCCCTTCCTTATGCACAACCGCTTCGTAGATAACCTTGCCTGTTGCATCTTGTGGCAACTGTGTTTCTTGAGCATTGGTAACCAACATGCCAATAACAGACAGAGCCACAGCAATGACAATTTTCCTTACCATGCTAAGAAATTTTAACGATTCCTATTTGCAAAATTACTGCTCTTTCCTAATCTCAATAATCCTGAATTCGACACGTCTGTTCAAAGCACGTCCTTCTGGATTGTCTGTGCCGTCAGGATTTGTATTGGGAGCAATAGGCTGAGACTCACCGTATCCCTTAGCCACCAGCCTGTCTGGTGAAATACCATGCTGGATGAGATAATTACGAACTGCCTCAGCACGACGCTGACTTAATTTCAAATTATATTCTTCGGAACCGACGCTATCAGTGTGGCCAGCCAGTTCAACAACAACATAAGGATATTTATTCAAAAACTCAATAGCTTTCTGCAATTCAGTGTATGATTCTTCCTTCAGTTCAGCACTTCCAAACTCAAAGAATATGTTGCGCAGGGCAACTTTAGCACCCACGGTAATGGGTTCAAGTTCAACAATATATTCTTTGAAGAACTGTTCTAAAGTATCGGGAACATATAGGTTAGCAGAATACCACAGGTAGCCGTCTTTTTCAAACTGGATACCATAGTTACGACCCAATGGCAGGGTGGCTTTGAACACGCCATATTGATCTGTTTCTTTTATCAGGATTGTATCACCGGTTTCATTGTCCCACACGAAAACAGTTGCTTTTAATGGTTCTTTTGTTGAGGCATCTATTATCTGTCCCAGAACCATGATCTTAAGAGGCTTCAGATAGACTTGATAATCTCTTTCAACATACCGCACTGTGTCCGGAATAAAGAATCTGTCTGTATAATCAATGTAATCTCCTGCTTTTATTTTAACTATGTAACTTTTACCAACAGGTATGGAGGCGACAAATTCACCCGTTTTACTATCCGAAAAACCTTTCCAAATGGTATCTCCTGTTGCACTATCAATAACAAAGATTTCGGAATAAATAGGTTCTTCTGTAAATTGGTCGTGTATAACGCCCTTAATGAGGACAAAGAACTGTTCTGGTTTCTGGGCTTCTGTTAGTTTTACTTTGAAGATATCTTTTTCGCCAAGGGTTCCCAATCGTTCAGAAGACATATAACCATATTCACCATCTGAAGAGACTACGAAATAGATATCATCTCCTGGAGAATTAAGGGGAACTCCTAAATTCTTTGCTTTGGACCATTTCCCATGTCTATATGTGGCTTTAAACACGTCGTATCCCCCAATGCTATTGTGTCCTTGTGAACTGAAGTAAAGTGTTTTGCCGTCTGGATGCAGGAATATTCCATCTTCGTTTAACGGTGTATTAATAGAATCGCCAAGATTAATAGGTTCGCCCCATTCTCCCTTCTCCTCATCCCAATAACTGACCCAAATATCCAAGCCTCCTCTTGTGCCTTTTCGGTCTGAAACGAAATAGAAGGCTTTTCCATCTGGAGAGAACACACCTGTTTTTTCCTGCCATCTTGAATTTATTGGTTTAGGCATCGGTTCCGGGTCAGTCCACAGTCCATCAATAAATCTGCTTATATAAAGGTCACCGTTATTATCGCCACGATAAATAATCATTGTCTTTTTGTCTACTGATATGGATACGATTGACTCATGAAATTCTGAATTGACTGGTTCACCGACATTCTCAGCTGGTCCCCATGTGCTATCCTGTTCATTCCAGCGAGAAACCCAAATGTCTTCAAATGGGAAGCCGTCAGGTGCCAATTCTTCGCTTATGCCACCGGGACGCCTTGACGTGAAGTATAGTTCTTTGTTATCAGCAGTAATCACCGGACCGTAATCCGGGTAGATACTATTGACGTTCTCTCCAAGGTTAAACATTTCTGCATCATCGGTTGTGTCAGCAGCAATTTCTCTTATCCTATAGCATTTTTTTATGTAGTCTCTTGTAAGGTTACCAAGGTCAAATATTGTAATCTTAGCAGCGGGAGTAAGTATAGGCTCCCTTGTCAGTGCGTAATAGACCAATCTGTCCACTCTCTTCTTTTTTTCTTCTTTATCAGAAAGACGTCTTAAGTATTCTTTGAAATACGTTTCTGCTCTGTCGCAGTCATACTTATACTGATAGACCCGTCCGAGGAGTAAATACGCTTCATCTTGAACCTTCTTGGGTTTTAGTTTAATTGCTTTCTTGAGCGTTTCTTCTGCCTTATCTATAACGCCAATCGTGTAATAGCATATTCCAGCATACCAGTTTCCCTCAAAACTATTCGGTGCTACTTCCAGAACCTTTTCAAGTTCCTTTATAGCGTTGTAACAATCTGGGGTTTGTTTAAAAAGGTGGACTCTGGCATTTTCCAGATGTTCACGGGCACCCTGAGCAAAGGCAGTAAGCCCACCTAAAACCATATTCAGCCCA
>JAJRPU010000059.1 GCA_024280615.1 Bacteroidota bacterium
AATATTGAAACAGAACTATATTCGCCAGTTGCTATGAGAAGGAACAGAAGGGAGTACAGAGATTGGCTAAAGCAAGCAAAGGATATTATGTAAAAGTTTTATTGCATAACTTCACTATGAGAAAAAGTTAGGATTTGCGAAATGTTGTAAAGGGGGGAAATCCGCTCAAAGAAGCCCGTTTATTCCTTGGAGAAGATTGGGAGCGATATAGGGAGATTCTTGCCATATATATGCGAGGCAGGATTCCGCTACTGGACAGGATTTTGAGATTTATTATGCGATATAGGGGCAAGGAGATGCGTCCTTTGTTTCTGTTGACCACTGCCCGACTCTTCGGTAAGTTGAACGAGAGTGTTCACAGGGCTGCCGTAATGGTTGAGATTCTGCATAATGCGACGTTGGTTCACGATGACGTGGTTGACGACGCCCTTAAACGCAGAGGATTCTTTTCCGTAAAGACGTTGTGGGGCAATCGGATAGCCGTTCTGGTGGGAGATTTCCTGCTTGCCAGAGGTCTATTGCTTGCCGTTGACAATAATGATTGGGACTCATTACGAGTGTTATCCCGTGCAGTGAAAGCAATGAGTGAAGGCGAACTGTTTCAAGCGGAGACTGCGAGGAAACACAACTGGACAGAACAGATATATTTTGAAATCATAAGGTTAAAAACTGCTTCACTATTTGCCGTGTGCACTGGGTTGGCTGCCAAGGTGCAGGGGCTTCCAGAGGAAAAGGTTGAGAAGTGGTATTGGTTTGGTGAACAATTGGGCATTGCTTTCCAGATTCAAGACGACGTCCTTGATTTCCAGAAAAAGACGGGCAAATCAATGGGACAAGACGTTAAAGAAGGCAAGTTATCCTTGCCTGTCATCTATGCTATGGAAAAGATGCCACTGGTAAAGAAGTGGGAGTTTCTAAGGCTTCTAAGAAATGCTTCTAAGAAGAAAAATTTTGAACGGATAAAGAACATTGTGGAGGAATATGATGGATTTAAGTATGCCAGAGACAAAGCCAATTTCTACATGCAACGGGCTGACGAATTCCTGAAGCAATTTTCTGACAGGGAAGCATATCCATACCTGAAAAACCTGATTGATTTTATTCTTCGGCGGGACAAATAAGCGTTTAACCTGTTTGTCGTAAGTTCGTATTTTGATATGGCGAAGGCTGTCTTGGTTTTGGAGGATGGCACAGTTATTCACGGACGTGCTATCGGAAAGATAGGAACAACCACTGGGGAATTGTGTTTCACTACTGCAATGACAGGCTATCAAGAATCCTTTACCGACCCTTCCTATCACAGACAGATTCTCATAATGACTGCTTCGCATATTGGCAACTATGGAGTTGTCCCAGAGGAGGCGGAAGCCCATAAGGTGCATATTGCGGGGCTTGTTGTGCATCGGTTCAGTGAAATGGCGAGCAGGTGGCTTGCCCACAGAACACTTCAGGAATATCTTGAGGAGAACAACGTTGTGGGGATTTCAGATATTGACACGAGGCAGTTGGTGAGGCATATCCGTTCTAAGGGAGCAATGAACGCTATTATTTCTTCAGAGGAAACAGACATAAACAAACTACGGAAGTTGGTTAAGGAGATTCCTTCAATGGCGGGGCTTGAACTGGCTTCCGAGGTGTCCACGCCAGAACCCTTTTACTATGGAAATCCTGAATCGCCGTTGAGGATAGCAGTGATGGACTATGGAGTTAAGCGTTCAAGCCTTTATGAACTGTCTGTTAGAGGGGCATATTTAAAAGTTTTCCCTGCAAAGACTGACCCTGCCGAGGTGGTAAAATGGAATCCTGACGGCATTTTCCTGAGCAATGGACCGGGGGACCCTGCCGCTATGCATTACGCTATTGAACAAGCAACTTACTTTATGGATAAAGGCATTCCCTTGTTTGGAATCTGCTTGGGACATCAAATCCTATCCTTGGCAAGAGGGTATAAGACATTCAAGATGCATCACGGACATAGGGGAATTAATCATCCAGTATATAACACAATTGCAGACAGGAGCGAAATAACTACACAAAATCACGGATTTTGCGTTGAGGCAACGGATAAAGGTCCAGGAATAATAAGCCATATTAACCTGAATGACAACACTAATGAAGGGTTACTGTTTATTGACAAGCCTGCTATAGGGGTTCAATATCATCCGGAGGCGTGCCCTGGTCCACACGATTCAAAATACTTATTTGATGCGTTTGTGAGCCTTGCTAAAGGGGAGGAGCCTGCACTGTTCAGAAACGCCGCAAGAAAAGTAAAATCAATGTCTTATGTTTGAGATAGTGAAAGTTACTGGGCGGGAAGTCCTTGATTCACGGGGTAATCCAACCATTGAGGTTGATGTCTATACTACAGGTGGAGTGATTGGAAGGGCTATTGTTCCATCTGGAGCATCCACTGGGACCCACGAAGCCCTTGAATTGCGGGACAAAGACGATAGCAGGTATGGAGGAAAAGGTGTCTTGAAAGCCATTCGGTCCGTTGAAGAGATTTCAGAGCATATTGTTGGACATGATGTGAGGGACCAGACGGGAATTGATATGATTATGCTTGATTTGGACGGGACGGAGAACAAGAGCAAACTGGGGGCAAACGCTATATTGGGAGTTAGCCTTGCTGTTGCTCACGCCGCCGCCGATTCTCTTGGAATTCCCTTGTATAGATACATCGGAGGAGTTCGTGGAGGCTTTTTACCCGTGCCCTTGATAAACATTCTCAATGGGGGCAAGCATGCCGACAACGATGTGGACATCCAAGAATTTATGATTGTACCTATTGGATTTGATACGTTCAAAGAAGCCTTGCGAGCAGGGGCTGAAACATTCCATACCTTAGGAAAAATCCTAAAAAGTAAGGGACATAATACTAATGTTGGGGATGAAGGAGGCTATGCGCCTTCCCTTTCTTCCAATGAAGAGGCTATTAAACTGGTTCTGGAAGCCATTGATAAAGCGGGCTATAAGCCTGGCGAGGACATTTTCCTTGCTCTTGATGTCGCTGCAACCGAACTATTTAACCCAGACAAAAACGTTTATTCTTTTGAAGGAGATTTCCTTTCAGCTTCCGATATGGTTGAGATTCTTAAATCTTGGACAGAAAAGTATCCAATTTTTTCCATTGAGGACGGTTTGGCGGAGGACGAATGGGAAGGTTGGAAGTTGCTTACCGATGCACTGGGCAAAAAAGTTCAGTTGGTTGGCGATGACCTGTTTGTAACGCAACGACACAGGTTATTAGAAGGGTTTAGACGAGGTGTTGCCAACGCAATCCTGGTCAAGCCCAACCAAGTGGGAACACTTACAGAAACCATTATTGTTGTTGAGGAAGCCCAAAGAAACAAATACGGAACAATCATGAGCCACAGAAGTGGCGAGACAGAAGACACAACCATTGCCGACCTTGCTGTGGGACTCAACACTTGGCAGATAAAAACTGGGAGCACTGCCCGTGGCGAAAGAACTGCTAAATATAATCAACTTTTGAGGATTGAAGAGGAATTGGGCATTGATGCTGTTTATGCCGGACCAACCTTAAAGCGATTCTACAGGCTATAATTCAATTTTGAAAATTAAAGGTTTATGCAATTAATTATTGACAGAAACTACTTATTACGAGGTGCTGATAACGTCCCTTTTCTGGTAGATTTGTTTTATGCGAAAGGCGAAAGCCAACCGGTTATTATTTTCCTTCACGGATTCAAGGCATTCAAGGACTGGGGACCATGGCAGAAAGTTGCAAGGCATTTTGCTGAAAATGGCTTCATTACTGTATTATTCAACTTTTCACATAATGGAACATCCATAGATTATCCAGAATCTTTTGTAAATAAGGAGCTTTTTAGCAAATGGACTATAAGCCGAGATTTGGAAGATATTAAAGCAGTTTTAAGTTGGATTAATTCATATGATT
>JAJRPU010000060.1 GCA_024280615.1 Bacteroidota bacterium
ATAGTGGGGAAGGATATAACTGGAACCTTCACAGTCTGGAGATTTTCTTTCACAGACGAAGAAAAATTTATTTTGCAATCCACCGGAAATGTCGTTCCGGATAAGTCATGGGAGTTGGCAACACCACGGTTCATAGCAGGAATCTCTCGCAAGTGGCAAATTAAATCGTGGTTATCTGTGGAACCAGAACTTGATTTAGTATTGACTACTGATGGTAAGAGAAATGTGCTAATAAGAACAGGGATAGTGAGTATGGAACCATTATTAGGCATTAGTGTTGGCTTTGCTGACATTGCATGGGTAAGGCTTGGGGCACACACACTGCAAAAACTATCTGGATGGTCAGGAAAAGAGTTCTGGTCTGCTACACCAACCATCGGAGCAGGCTTGAAACTTGGTACTATAAACATTGACTATGCCCTTTTAAACATAGGGGCAGTGAACGCCATCCTGCCCTCACACGTAATATCAATAAGATACACATTCATATATCCTGAAAGCACACAAAGTGAACCACGGCAATGAAACCATTAATCGGCAGGTTGGCTATTGTAGCGATTCTATTTGTGTTATCGGTAAATATCCTTCTCTTTGCCGGGGTTCCATACGGCAATGAATGGTTAGCAGGTTCTTCAAAAGTGTTTAAAATTCCAGTTACTCAAGAAGGGATATACAGAATTAACGTTACATTATTGCAGAGCCTGGGACTGCCCACCACTGCTCAGGCACAGGAACTATGGCTTTATTACAAAGGAGAATCAATCCCATTTTTCATCGGTGATGATGCCGGACACCGAACGGGAATACTGCAACCAACTGACTACATTGAGTTTGTGGGAATCCCATCAAACCAAACAGTCGACTCATTACTTTATGAAGGCACCGTGTGGATTTCCAGAACCAGAAGCCTATTTAACGACACGGCAATCTATTTCTTGGTCTGGAAACCGGGAACTACAAACCAGAACCAGATAGTTCTCGTGCCTAACGACACATCCCAAAAACAGCCACAAATCACCTATTTCATTGATGAATCCATTCTTGATGGAACATTATATGGCAAAGGAAAGTATTTCAGAGTATCTAATTTTAAATTCTACCACGGCATATATGACTTTTCGGAAGGCAGATATTATAGAATGATAACTATTGGTGCCGGCTCTTCTTATACTCTCGCAACGGTGGTTTCGACACCAAACGTTATCTCATCCATCCCTGCAAACCTTGAACTAATCATTGGCGGTCAGGACTATGGCAACTATGCAGTTGAAGTTAGAGTAAATGGCAACATAATTCATAACAGCACCGGAACAGGATATATTCCTATCATTATTTCTGAAACAATCAATTCCGGAATTTTATCAACGGTTAATGCAGTTGACATTGAACTTACCAACAATTACTCCACAGGATTGAAAATAGGGGTTGCTTACGTTAAGTTGACCTATGCGAGGCAGTGGGTCGCTACAGGAACACACATTGGCGGAACGGTATATGGACCAGCTTCCAATGCAATGTTTAGAATCACCGGAAGTTTCACAGGGACAACACCACCGGTCTTAATAAACCTTACCGATAAGCAACGAGTCATACTCATTGACAGTTCGGGAGTCCTGCTTGGACACTTGCCTTTCGTTTCAGATACAGCCATTGTATATGCCGGCAAACCAACTTATATCACCAACGTGGAAGAGTTCATTCCACCCACCATTGACCCTTCATGGGATTACGTGCTAATCACCATTAGGGACTGGATAAATGACCCTTCTGGCTTGATTCAGCAATATGCCCAGCACAGAAGCAGTAGTATCGGCGGGTCTTTCAACGTTGGAATATTGGCAGTGGAAGACCTCTACGATATGTTCGCTTACGGTATTAAGAAGCATCCGCTATCTATCAGGAATTTTGTAAGATACTTCAACAGCATAAAGAATCACGACAGGGACCTACAAGTGTTTCTTATCGGCGGGGCATTACCATTTTCCAATTCTTCTTGGTATGCCAACACGCTAATACCCACTTTCGGGGACCCACCATCGGATGGATTATTGACCGCGGACCCAGACTCACTCTGTCAAGTGTGCCTAACAGCAGGGATAGGCAGGCTTGCCATCTGGCAACTTCAAGAACTGGAGCCATACCTTGAAAAGGTCATATCGCACGAAACAGAACTTTATAATATCGTCCCAACCCTTGACTACATCTGGACAAAAAACGTCATTCACCTTGGAGGAGGCAAAACAACTTACGAACAACAACAGATTAAATACCTCATGGAACAATTGGAACAGATTATAGAAGGACCGCAATGGGGAGCAACTGTCACCAAGGTTTACAAGACCGGACCTGCACCCATACAAGTAACAGATGCCTATAAAGTAGACTCAATTATTAGGAAAGGATGCGTTTTGATCACTTTCACAGGACACTCATCATACAACTCTTTTGACATAACCATTGATGAACCAGAAAATTATCCAAATGAAGGAAAATTTCCTGTGCTATGGTCAAACGGTTGCTACGTAGGGAACATATTCACCGACCAACCAACCCTATCAAAACGATTCCTTTTAACCCCCCAAAAAGGAACAATAGCATTTTATGGAGGCTATGACTTAACACTGCTATATCAGGATTATTACCTAACCCGTGGATTTTACACTAGTGCCACACAACTGGCTTATGGAAAACCAATCGGCACAATACTCAAAAATGCTTGGAGATGGATTGCAGGTCAATCTGCAAACGACGTCATTTTAAGGCAACATAAGGAAACATTTGTGTTTCATGGGGACCCTGGAATTCGCCTACATACTGCCGATAAAGCAGAATATATTGTTTCTGAAACATACACATGGCTCAACCCAAATTCCTTATCAGTGCTTCAGGATTCTTTTGACCTTAAATTTTTGATTTTCAATGTAGGCAGAAGCGTCCCAGATTCATTTAGAATATACATTGAACAAACCTATCCAGATGGCAATACTGAAGTATTTGACTGGACAGTACCTTCCACTGTTCTGATTGACACCGTTGACGTTCAACTTCCCGTTGGAGACCAGCCCGGATTACTGAGAATTCGCATTTTTGTTGACGCAGCAAACGATATTCCAGAATACGACGATTTTGCCAACAACGAAGTTGTTCTCACAACTTATGTGTCTTCAACAGATGCCTTCCCTATCTATCCCTATCATTTGCAAAGGGTTGATACTGTCCCAGTTACACTATTTGCCTTTTCAGGAGATGTGCTCTCACCACCTCAGGACTACATTATTGAAATAGACACCGTTGCAACGTTCTCATCGCCTTTCAAGAAACGCCAGGTAATCAAAGGAGTTTATGGCTTAATCAGATGGACACCACCCATCAACTGGGAGAAAAATAGGGTCTATTACTGGAGAATAACGCCCGCCAAGGACACCTCCAGATGGAAAATGCAGTCGTTTACAGTCTCGGGCTTTGCTAAAGAAGTCATAAGTGGTTGGGAGCAACGACATCCATACCAGTGGGAAGAAAATTTTAGATATGGCTTGAGATACGATTGGAGCAATCGTCGTTTTGTCTTTGACCAATCAGCACGCAAAATTTCAATTATTTCAGCAAACTATTGGTATAATACCAATGCCGGAACTGGCAACATAAATATTCGTTGCAGGTATCCTAAACTGTTAATAGACGGTGTGTTAGTGGATAGGGGTTGTTGTGCTAGATGGTGGAGATGGCGTGATAATAATGGAGACTGGCGTTGGAACTCAGGGTTTGGAGCCATACAGTTTTTTGCCATAGATACGGCAACAGGAATGCTTCTGGGCAGTCAGGACAACGATAATGACTGGGTCGGAGACATTTTCAAGGATATGATCTGTCCGTTTGATGGTCCACGGGCTTACTACGGTATTGATATGCCAGACCTTAAACTCAGGATTTTTGAGGTGCCCAACTGGACAATAGACACCGCTTATTCCCAAGACGTCCTTCAGGAACAAATAATAAATTTTATTAACTCTTTGCCACAGAGATATTATTTCGGAGCCTACTCTATCGGTGGTCGGGATGCACCCAAGCCGTCCCTGTGGAAACCAGCCCTCAAAACACTCTTCTCTTCTATGGGGGTTCAGGTTGACAGTATCTGCGACGCCTGCCCATGGTTCTTCTTCACTAAACTGGGAGACCCTACCTTCCAGCCAGTGTTCAAATACGGAGACACTCTGGATATTCTTTTATGGGACACCATAGTAACGGGCTACTGGCCCAATGGCTTTATGGAATCACCGCTTATTGGACCGGCAGGGCAATGGCACAGAATCCAGTGGGACTACGATGGCGTAGATAATTCATTAGATTCAGCATGGCTAACAGTATATGCCGTTGACCGTTTCGGTCAGGAAAAAGTAATTATACCACGCTTGTTTAACAAAGACACAACTATAGCATTCATCCAAGCGAGGGATTATCCATATCTGAGGATGAGATTATTCGTTAAAGATAATGGCAATGCCACACCCGTTCAACTGAAATACTGGCGTGTGCTTTATGAGCCACTCCCCGAATTTGTCTATGACCCCATGACACACCTTGTAATCCCTAATAAAGACTCTTTCCTTAATGGAGAACCTTTGAAAATTGAAATTGCAGTAATGAACGTGTCAGACTTCCCATCCGACAGCCTTACCGTCAAATGGTTCATCAATGGCACAGACATATCTCAACAATACATGCTAAAATCTTTCAAGCCCAAAGACACAACCATATGGAAAATAAACGTTGATACACGGTCTGCAAATGGAAACGTCCTGCTCTTCGCAACACTCAATCCATTCGTTTCGTCTCTTGACAGGCAAGCTCAGCCTGAAGCCTACGTCTTTAACAACACTTTCCAATTGCCCTTCTATGTCCAGAAAGACCCATGGAATCCATTTATTGACGTCACTTTTGACGGACGACGAATCTTTGATGGAGACTATGTTTCACCCAACCCGCTGATTGAAATAACATTAAGAGACGAGCATCCTTACCTTAAGCTCAACGACACTTCCCTTATGAACATATTCATTGTTGACCCGGATAACAAGATTAGGCGAATCCCTTTCAACAGTTCGGACATACAAGTCATCCCTGCGACATTAAGCGACGCAGGAGACAACAGAATGGTTATCAGATGGAACCCAACATTTACAAAAGACGGAACCTATGAACTAAGGGTTCAAGGAATGGATGTCTCGGGAAATACAGCAGGGAAATATGACTATCGCATTTCTTTCAAAGTTGACAGAACACCAAGAATAACACATATCTTCCCATATCCAAATCCATTTACTACCAGCACACGATTCGTATTCGTCCTCACTGGATATAAAGTTCCCGACGAGATTAGAATCCAGATATTCACTATCTCAGGACGCCTCGTCAGAGAAATAACAAAAGAAGAATTGGGACCCATACACATAGGCACAAACATAACCAAATTCGCATGGGACGGCACCGACCAATGGGGCAGACCCTTAGGAAATGGCGTATATCTCTATCGGGTCCTGGTGAAATACAACGACGGAACAATGCCAGAACGCTTTGAGACATCCGCAGATCAGTTCTTCCACAAAGGATGGGGTAAGTTGTATATAGTGCGATAAATTTGGCTTATGTGAATTATTAAGCGCAAACTTTTGTTATAAACCCATATGAATTGAACCCAAATGCGATTTTATCACAATAGTTAGCATAAGTTTTACATAATAAATATCAGCATATATTGTATTGTTTATCCCATATGTATGGCCTTGCTTGTGTTCTCTATTTCTGAAAAATTTCCTAACTTTGTATTGCAAAATAAACCCATATGAATAACGTGAAATACCCAAGACCACGGTGGGTGCTGGAAGAACAGGAGCGGCTCAGAAAACGCCACAAAGGAAAAGGCACAATACAAGTCAAATACGTCAGGGGCACCTGGCAAGTGAAGCTGGCAACCAGCGTCTGGGACAAAGAGAAAAAGAAACCGGTTAAGAAGGAGAAGCACATGGGAGTGATAAAGGAGGGCATAGGCTTTGTTCCTAAGCGTAGG
>JAJRPU010000061.1 GCA_024280615.1 Bacteroidota bacterium
ATATACTGTTTATGTTAATTGATTATAATTGCTTGAGTGTGTGGTTAATTTTCACTTAAATTATAATTGCTTATCTTTGTAGTGTAATCAGCAAAATGGTAATAGTTATGAAGGGAAGTAGGTTGGTTGCACTAGTCTGGTTGATGTCGATTTATGTCGGCACATTAGCTCAAGATAAGTATGTTTTTGATTATACTGGACAGGTAGATACATTTATTATTCCCGATAATGCCTGCCGGATAGTTGTGAAGGTTTGGGGAGCAGGTGGCGGAGGAGGCGGTGCTGATGCCTGTGGCAGTGGTGGACCGGGAGGCGGCGGAGCCTATGTAGAAGCGACCCTTAGCTCAATAACTCCTGGAACAATATGGGAGATTTATGTCGGTGGCGGTGGTGGTGCTGGTGCTAGTGGCGGCGGAGTTCCCGGAGGTGTAGGAGGGTGGGGCTTTGGTAATGGAGGCAATGGTGGTGCGTCCGGTGGCATTAATACTTCGGGTTCGGGAGGAGGTGGTGGCGGTGCTTCTGCCATCGTTCAGAATGGGGTGCCTTTGTTAGTTGCTGGAGGCGGCGGTGGTGGTGGTGGTGCCGGGCTAAATACTCCGTGTGCGGGGGCAGGGGGGGCAGCAGGTAATCCAGGAGAAAATGGTGGTGCAGGATGTACTTCATTACCCGGTCAGGCTGGAGCAAGCATTTCAGTAAATGGCACAAATGGTGGTTCTGTTGGTATTACTGATGATGGTGGTGGTGGTGGTGGCGGCGGCGGTGGATATGACGGTTCCGGTGGTGGTGGAACAGGTGGTGGTGCCGCCCCTGCCGACTGCGGAGGAGCTGGCGGTGGCGGTGGTGCTTCTTTCGGACCAACTATAATTGCTGGACTCGGGCAAACTCCAGGAAACGCAGGGGACACTGACTTGTGTTCAGGATGTGCAGCAGGTGGAAACCCCGGTCAGCAAGGGGGAAATGGTAGAATCGTAATATACGTTTATAAAAATCCAGTTATAACGCTTGATTCCACTGTAAAGAGTCTCTGTGATACTCCAACAGGAAAAATTTTTATAACTGTTGACAGTGCTATCCAACCTTATGGTTATACATGGTTTACAATATCTGGGTCTCTAGTTGACACAACAGAAGATTTAAATGGCGTTTTTCCAGGGGATTATGTAATCATTGTTCAGGATTCTCTCGGATGCTCTTCTGTTGACACTTTTACGGTGCTTGGAACAGATAGTGGAACTTATGAACCAGGTGTCCCTGATTCAATTATATTGTGTACGAAAGTAAGAGATACTATTTTAATTGCGCCTTCAGGCGGGGCCGCCCCTTATACAGTTACTTATTCACCCTCTATTCCCAATTACCTTACCTGCATTAACTCAAACTGTGATACAATAAGTGTATATTCTGATTTTAGAGATACGACTATGTATTATTTCACTATAACTGATAATGTGGGATGTAAAGTCTATGACTCAATGAAAGTCATAATATATAGACCGAGAGTATCTTTAATTCCAGACTTACCTTGGGCATGTTGGAGATACGGAGATACTGTCTCTGCACAAGTCTCAGGAATTGTCATTGGGGACACTTCATACAGTTGGAATATACCAGCTGGAGCAGTATGGAATACAATTTCACAAGACGGTGATTCTATAGTCATAATGGGGCTTCCACCTGTAGATACATTTATGTTTTCAGTAACTGTCTCAGATGATTATTGTGATACAACCGTGCTTGGATACTTCACAACACGCTATCTATTCTCAGATGCACGCATATTGGATAGAACTGTATGTAGAGATAAGGAAACGATGGCTTGGCCCTGGCCCCTACTCGGAGACACCCCATTCGTGTATACATGGAACATTACAAATGTACCTTGGAACTGTAATAATTCAACCTGTGATACTGTTACAGTGACAGTGTCAGACACGGCATATATGCAATTAATTGTTAAGTCAGCGGTATATGGCTGTGCTGATACTATAGACACCACGGTCATTCCTCTTAACTATCCTGTATTTTTTGCTAGACCTAATACTGTATATCCGTGTCACGGGGAAGACAGTATATATGTGGATGTACAGGTTTTTTATTCTAATGGTCCCTATTCTGTTGGATGGTCCCCCTTGGTTCCTGAATGTTTCAACGAATCGTGTGATAAGTTCGTATTCGGACCTCCATTCCCAGACCCCGTAACTGTATATGTTGAAGTTGTGGACAGTGAAGGATGTAGAACTCTTGATAGCTTTACCATCATACCTGACTATATCCATGTGGATGCCCAAGACCTATATGGTTGTAGAAACAAATTTGATATAGCTAGGGCAACGGTAACTGGAAATGTAGGCAGCTATTTCCTTACGTGGTACCCGCCCCAATTCTTTGAATGTAACACCTGCAATGAAACTAAGGTTAAACTACTTGATTCTGCAAGGGCTGTTGTCGTGGCAGTTGATTCAATCGGCTGCATGGCATTTGACACATTCAATATAATAGTATGGGATAATCCAGATTTCTACCTTCCAGAAGATACTACTGTAATAAGAAATTCAGTAATAGAATTTTCATTGCCTCCGCAGTATGATTATAATTGGCAACCGACAACATATGTGGAATGTCCTACTTGCCCCACAACAGAAGTAGCCGTCTATGAAGACTATCAACGCTATTATGTAACAGCATATAACGAATATGGTTGTTATGTTGCCAAGATGATAGAAATTCGTTCCATTGAAGTTCACTGTGACAGTGCGGACTTCTTCGTGCCTAATATCTTCTCGCCAAATGGCGATGGGATAAACGACATTTTGTATGTATATGGTAATGCAGATGCACTAGTTGAAACATTTATGGTTTGGGACCGATGGGGCAAACTGCTCTTTAAAATGGAATCAGTGCCCATTAGCATTAACACTCTCCATAGCGAACAAGGTTGGGATGGCTCCAGTGCCGGAGACCTGCAAAGACCTGATGTTTACTCATACTACGCTAAAATTAGATGCCCATCAGGAACAACTTTTGAGTTAAGAGGAGATGTAACCCTTATGCGTTAAAATTTCCTTGTAACACATGCGTCTTATAATGATTCTGGGACATGCACATAGCTCATCAACTTTGACAGGAATCCTACTAGGTTCATCTCCAGATGTTACTTTTACAGGCGAAGAATATGATTTCTTTAGAGAAAATGCCCTTGAAGATTATTGCACATGTGGCAAAAAGGTAAGCGATTGCCCTTTCTGGGCAGAAGTGAACGACCTGCTTGCAAAACAAGTGGGAGCAGATTTCAGGAGTAGAATGCAAGACTTGCATAAAGGCTTAAACAGAGACACGATATACTTCTTAAATAAGAAATTCCCTTGTGATGAAGATTGCATGAAGATTTTAGAAGCATATTACAAAATCCTGTATCAAGTCTCGGGAACTAAGTATATCCTCTCGGGAACAAAAAAAATATACTATTCCAGAAAAGTTTTAGAAAACATTTTTGGCAGCCATGCATTAAAGTACATAATAACTGTCAGAAATCCCTTCGGAGCAATGGCTTCTTACCTTAGAAGGGGAGTGTCTTTCCTTCAAAGCCTCCGAATTATTGGAACTTTCTATGTCATGGCTAAGTTAGCCGTTCCTAAAAATGTCCGTTATATCGTTAAATATGAAAATTGGATAAATAATCCTGTTGAGTTCTTCTCCAATCTCTCAAAAGAACTAAATATTCAACAACCGCAATGGAAAATTGAGTATGAAAATAACACTATCGCCATCCAGCCTGTTAAACAAATCCATATTTTCGCTGGCAACAAGATTCGTAAGAAGGATAAGCATGTGATTCAGGAAGACACAAGATGGAAAACAGAACTATCTTCATTGCAAAAATTAATTATATCAACGACCTTGCTACCTGTTTATAAAATCCTTTATTAAAGACAAATATTGATAGGTTAAGTCAATTTAATGTTTTTGCTTTAAGACAACCTGTTGCCAATGGCTTCCCTTGAGTATATTCCACGAAGTTAGGAAAATTGATGAATTATGTGGTTTTACCTCCAGCAGGAAAGAAGGCACTGCATTAAGATATTTCTTGTCTTGGAATGCTTCCCAGTCGTCCACGAGAAAAGTAACCTCTTTTTTATGCTGGCTTAGCCATAACCATAGTGCAATAACTGTTGTCAAGGACAGTCTGGAGCCTTCTCCACGGCTCAGGAAAGAAGCGGCATCCTGACCATCAGCTTCCCATGTGATTTGGTCCCTCTGGGCTCCCCATAGCGTATAACCAAGTTCCATTTCTCGGTCTAGCTTATTTTCCCAGTCCTCGTCGCTGTGATGATGGTACTTAAGGTTCAGGAGATGCTTTTTATGTGGGAGTAGGTAGTCTAATAATTGTGAGGACATTTCATTAATATCGTTTATTAATTTGTTTCTGTATCTCCTAATTAAAGAAGACGTTTCAAATAACAATTGTCCATAAGTGATTAAAAGTGTTTTGTCTTTGGTTGTTCTCAAGGCTTTATTTCGTTGTTCCAGTACACGATAATGCTTAATCAGGGTTTCTAAATAGGTCTTATTTGCCTGGGCAAGCAATAAGTCAACTTGTTTACGGCGCCACTCCACAGGACCCCACACCCATTGGAAAGAATGCATGTTTAGGGAAATGGTTGGCATTAAACCGATGAGATTAGCCAGTCTGGAAATTAATTTCTTATTTACAAGAATTTTCTTTTCCCTTTTTGAGGCATCATAGAAAACCACCACTTCGGAAGGGGGACCACCCGTCGCAGGAATAATAACACCTTTAACCCTAAAGAAGCCTTCTCCTTTTTTGACATACGTGCCTGCCGGTTGGCTTCCCTTTCCGGTGCTTAAATGCAATATAGCTTCCAAAATAGTTGTTTTACCAGTGGCATTACCGCCCACGATAGCCACTGCATTGCTATTAAATGAAATTTTTAAGTTGCTAAATTTCTTGAAATTGCTTAATTGTATTTCTCTTAGCGTCACGGTCAATAAATTGTTCCATTTATGAACACATTCTGGATGTGGCCTGACCCAAACGCATAGGGCATATATTCCAAATTTTTAATGTGTGGTTTGGAAACTATTAAGTTGGCAATGCTTCCTCTTGTTATAATGGCATGGATGGGGTCTAATTCCATTGCAAATGCTGAGTTGATGGTCATTGCATTATAGGCTTCTTGTGGAGTGATACCTCCGTATAAGCATGCAAGGGTCCAGACACAGAACATGTTTCCTGTGGGAGTTGTCCCGGGATTGTAGTCAGACGCCAGAGCCAGAGGCAACCTATTATCAATCATTTTCCTCATTGGCGAATATCCTTTTTTCAGGAAGAAAGAGCTTGTGGGTAGGGCAACCGGTATGGTAGAGCTGTTTTTTAGAATATTTAGTTCTTCATCTTCCAATTCTTCCACGTGGTCAACAGAGACGGCACCTACTTGAACAGCAACCTGAACGCCTCCAGTCCTGCCTAGTTGATTACCATGAACTTTCGGCTTTAAGCCATATTTCAAACCTGTTTCAAGGATTAGCAAAGCCTCTTCAGGGGTGAAAAATCCCCGTTCGCAAAATACATCGCAATAATCAGCAAGTTTATTCCTGCCCACGTATGGAATAACGTCGCTAACCAGCTTGTCAATAAAGGCTTTCCGGTTATTTCTATATTCTAAGGGGAGGGCATGGGCTCCAAGAAAAGTCCTCCTGACAGGGATAGGCGACTTTTCCGCAATCTCATTTATTATCTCAAGGGCTTTCAATTCCCCTTCCGGTGTAATACCATAACCTGTTTTTATTTCTATGGCTCCCGTTCCCTGCCTGATCACTTCGTCCAGACGACGCAAACTCTCTTCCATGATTTGTTCCTTGGAGGCGGTCCTGAACTTCCTCGCTGAATTCAAGATTCCACCACCTCGCTCCGCTATCTCCTCGTAACTCATTCCTAGAATACGCATAACAAATTCGTCTTCGCGACTGCCCACATACACGATATGCGTGTGTGCATCAACGAAGCAGGGCATCACAATTCCGCCTTTCGCATCATAAAACCGGTCGGCACGTTCGGGAACCTCAGACATAGGACCAAAATCCTTTATTTTCCCATTTTCTATCGCAATAAAAGCATTCTCTATATATGGAACCTCTTTCATCTGGTCTCCCCGCAACGGACCCCCAATCTCCTCATCCCTCACTTGGTATAACTTCCCTACATTTGCAATGATTGTTAACATAGGCTTAATTTTACTTACCAAAAAACGAAATTAATGAAGAAGGTTCTTGTATTGGGGGCGGGTCTCTCAACCCCTTACCTTATCAGGTATCTCCTTGAAAAACACGCTGGTGAAACAATTGTTATAGACAGGGATTATAGGCTCGCCAAAAGCAGGATAGGGGGGCATTTGCGAGGCAGAGCAGTGGAAGTGTCTATAACAAGGCCTTCTGTCCTTGAACCATACATAAGGGAGGCGGACGTGGTAGTCAGTATGCTCCCGGCTTTTATGCACGCAGATGTGATTAAACTGGCTATAAAACATAAGAAACCTGTAGTTACTGCCTCATATATAAAAGGCGAAATCAAAGAGCTGGCGGAGGAAGCCCGTAAGGCAGGTGTGCCTGTCATCGGTGAATGTGGAGCGGACCCTGGTATAGACCACGCAATGGTTAAAAGAAAAATTGACCAGTTGAAAACAAAAGGCTATAAAATAAGGAGAGTGAGGACTGCAGCAGGGGCACTAGTCCACCCAGATTATCTCAAGAACAACCCTTGGAAATATAAGTTCACATGGGCACCCCGAAATGTCATAATGGCGGGACGGTCCACGACAGCGTATATATTAAATAGTAAACTGCATTTATTACCTTATCCCAAACCTTTTGACGACGTTAGACAAATGCATAATTCCATAACAGGGACGATGGAAGCGTATCCAAATTCAGACAGCACTAGATACTTAAATTGGTATGGCTTTTCCCAAATTGATGAATTATGGCGAGGGTCAATCAGGTATCCCGGATTCATATCTTCTTGGCGATTAATAGCCATGTCTGGGATAACGGACCCTTTTCTATTTGTTCCGTCTGTTGTGAAGACGTACAAACAGCTGATGAGTGCATTATTGGGCACCGAAGAAGTAGAAGAAAAACTAAGGGAGATGGGAGCGACAGAAGATGATATATATCGCATTAAGTGGTTAGGTCTACTAAACGAAGAACCCCTTATTGCATATAAAAAAGCTCCTTCCGTGCCAGATGTGTTTGAAAATTTACTAAGACAAAAATGGAAACTTAATCCGAATGACAGAGACATGGTTATAATACAGGAAGAAATTGAATATGAGACAACAGAGGGGAAGAAGATGCTCTGGAAAGGGTCTATGTATCACGTTGGTGAGGACGCTCAGAATACAGCCATCGCTTTCACTGTTGGAATCCCTGTAGCTATTATAACAAGGTTGCTTGTTGAAGGAAAACTCAAGCTTGAAGGTGGGCTCTACATACCCGTAATTCCTGAAATATATATTCCGCTGCTTGATGAACTGCAAGAGTTAGGAATGGTTTTCAAAGAAGAAGAGCAGCTCATTGAAGAGACGGTTAATGTTCCGTAATTCGTTTTACATAGATATTGTTTAACTTTACTTTGATTTGGAACTATGGCTGAAGTGCAAATGCAACGGATTAGGCTATTGCCCGAAAGGGTTATAAACAAGATAGCTGCTGGGGAAGTTGTTCAGCGTCCCGCTCATGTAGTAAAAGAACTGCTTGACAATTCAATAGATGCAGAGGCGAGGACAATAAAAGTGCACATCCAGCAGGGGGGATTGAAAACAATTGTAGTAGAGGACGATGGAATAGGAATGTCTGAAGTGGATGCTCGTCTGTGCTTTGAGCGTCATGCCACAAGCAAAATAGCCTCCGAGGAAGACCTTGGGAGAATAAGAACTATGGGATTTAGGGGGGAAGCCCTTGCAGCAATTGCTCAGGTGTCTCTTGTTACTCTGGAAACCAGGATGAAAGGAATATCAATTGGAACTCGGGTTGTAATTAAGGGTGGACATTTCATCAAGCAGGAACCATGTTACTGCCCTGAAGGGACTCGGGTTCTGGTGGAAGACCTTTTCTTTAACTATCCGGCACGTAAGAAAGCAATGGCTTCTCCGAAAACAGAGCAGGCTCACATAGTGGAAATATTCAAAAGAGTTTCAATCGCACAACCAGGTATAAACTTTTATTTATATGTTGATGGAGAACTTCTCTATTCTCTTAAAGGCACTACATTGCCACGACGAATAACTCAGGTTTTTGGTGATAGGGTTGCTCAAAATTGGATAAGGATTGATGAAACAGCCGACAAAATAAAAGTATATGGATACATACTTCGCGAAGGAAGGATATCTCCGGCATGGCATCAGTTTGTGGTTAATGGCAGACCGGTCCGGGAAGACACACTTCATTCAGTAATTGCATCGCATTTTAAAAATAGGACAGGACGCACGCCATCATATATTCTTTTTATTGACTTGCCTCCCGAATGGGTTGACGTAAATGTCCACCCTGCTAAAGAATTAGTTCAATTTGCAGATTTATTACTTGTTAGACAGGTGTTAGATAGTGCTGTAAGAAAATCAATATCCAGTGCCTTTAACGGAATGGAACTAAACTTTGACGCTCCTTCTTTCATAACTTCTGCTATAAATAAGTTAACACGAAGTGATGGTAAAGAAAAGTTTATTGGTCAGGTGAAGCTCCATAAGTCATTACAAACAAATAAAATAATTAGTCAACCTACAAGTATTGACCAGCTCAAAAAAGAAAAGCAAAGTAGCTTGTTTGAGAATTATGATGACCACAGAATCCTTATCGTTAGTGATAAATACGTTATAACTCAATTGAAATCAGGAATAGCTATAATTGACCTTAATAATGCTTACAGAAGGGTAGCTTTTGATAGTATTGTTAAGTCAATAGAAGATGGCTTAAATATCAAACAGCATCAATTGTTCCATAAGATGATTGAACTGCCTCCACAATACAGGCAATACATAGACGAAATGATAGAAATTCTCAATAAAAGTGGTTTTTCAATACAACGGCTCGGGCCTGATACAGTCCTTGTCTCCGCTATGCCTGTCTTCCTCCAAAATGTGGACCTGGAATACTTGCTTTCCAAGGTTCTAAGTGCTTTGCATAATAAAGCATTTCTTAGAAATACGGAATCCATTGCATATCTCCTTGCCGAAGAAGCAGTTTACACCAATACAGGAAACCAAAAAGCTGTGGAACAATTACTGGCACAACTATTTCAATCACCAGAGCCCAATAAGACACCTTCTGGAAAACCAATAGTTAAATTAATTGAATTCTCAGAACTGGAAAAATACTTTAGGAAGCCATGAATATTTTAGGAAAAGCAATACCTCACATAATCATTATTTCTGTCCTTGCACTACTAGCAGATGATGTCCTTACCGTCTCTACAGAAATATCTCTTTCTTCTATACTTGGGCTCCATTCAATATACTCTGGACAGTTCCATTTCTATCAATTAGTAACTTATATGTTTATGCATGGTAATTATACTCATCTGTTTTTTAATATGTTTGCATTATGGATGTTTGGACTTCCTTTGGAACACAGGTTTGGCATGAGACGATTCGCATATTATTTCTTACTTTCTGGAATAGGGGCAGCACTTATCCAACTTTTGGTCATGGCATATCAGCATAATGGTATAATTAAGGACCTCAAAACTTTTGTTAATTCACCCACACCGGAAAATTTAAGAAAACTTACTGAGGAAGTTCCCATGTTTAATCCTAATGCAATTGCGGAATATGAAGCATTATGGAATTCAGGGCAAATGCCAAAGGTATACTTAGAGTCTTTTGTTACTTCTGTAGTATATTCCGTTGAAAGATATATTGATATACCTACTGTTGGGGCATCGGGAGCTGTGTTTGCTATCTTGCTTGCCTTCGGAGTTCTTTATCCGAATGCTACAATTCTTTTGCTTTTTTTTATTCCTATGAAGGCTAAATATTTTGTAATTCTTTATGGTCTTCTTGAGTTGTGGCTTGGTTTAGCTAATTTACCGGGCGACCCTATTGCCCATTTTGCGCATCTAGGTGGGATGCTCTGGGGAGGAATTCTTTTATATTACTGGAAGAGAAAAGGCATAATTTAAAACTTGTGTTTCATAATGATGAATAAAATTTTGTATATCGTTCCGTTTGGTTTGGAGGATGTAGCTAATACGCAAATAAATGGCTCAATAGAAGCGAAAAGTATTATTTCTAAAAACTATACGCACATAGAACAGGCATTGCTGGATGTATATTCCCTGCGAGTGCATTATCGGGCACTGCTATTCATAACACATTTTAAAGCACAATCCATTGAAGACATAGAAGAGGGTTTTAGGGCAGTGCAGTGGAAAGAATGGATTCTATACGGAACATTTGCGTGCAGGTGTTCAAGACGAGGCTCGCATTCTTTTAGAAGCATTGATATTGAGAAGCTATGTGGTTCAGTTATATTAGGGAAAACAAACAATTTAAGTGTTAATTTAACACAACCAGACACAATAGTGAGGATAATCATTGATGACACTGATGTTTTCGTAGGGCTTGACCTGATTGGATATAACTCAATGCACAAGCGTGGCTACAGGGTTTTCCAACATCCATCGGCTTTAAATCCGGTGCTTGCTTATCATCTCGTTCTTTTGGCAGGGGAATTTAATTCATTGCTTGACCCGACGTGCGGAGGAGCAACGATACTGATTGAAGCATGTCATCACAAAATGCGTATCCCTGCTGGATGGTTCAGAAAAGAAACTCTTGCTATGATTAATTTGCCATATATCAAAGAGCGAACTGATATCCGCAAAGTGA
>JAJRPU010000062.1 GCA_024280615.1 Bacteroidota bacterium
AGCCTTTTTGAGGATTGGGATTCAACGAGGGGGACTTATTATACGCTTTACAGGTTGCTGGATGCGAGGGTTGCGAGGTGGTATCAAGTTGAGCCGTTGTGGGAGAGTTATGCTTGGATGAGTCCGTATGTTGTGAATATGAATAATCCGGTTGTATATGTGGATACTGCGGGGGATTTGCCTGTTATTATACTTGTAGCAGTTGCATCGGGTCTTGTGAGTGCTGGTGTAGAATTAGCAATGCAAAAGTTTGTTGATAAAAAGGATTGGTCAGAGATTAATTGGTGGCATGTTGTTGGAAGTGGTTTGATAGGTAGTGTTTCTGCAGGTGTAGGCGGTATTGCAAGGAGTGTAATATCTAGGGTTATTGCACGTTCTACAAGTAGAGTTGCAATAAGTGTGGGACCTCTGTTAGTAGAAGGAGTGGAAATTGGAAGCAGTGTAGTTGCCGGGCATGCAGGTCGTGCGATGAAAGGAGAAGATACGGATATTAGTGACGTTATCATGGATATAGGGTCCTGGTGGTTCGGAAGGGTTGGTGAGATGGAGTTTGGGACGCGAGGTTTTTTGGGAGATCTCACGACTGATCCGTCTATAGATAATAATAGTTCAAAGGAGCTTGTGGGAGGTTTATGGGGTGTTGGTATGAGTACTATAAGTACACTTGCCTATGACAAGAGTACAAGATTAGAGCGAAAAGATGACGAGGATTCAGGTAATAAGAGTAGTTATGAGAGTGATGTTTTATCTGATGGGCTTTATGATAATAATTCTGGTATGTGTATGTATCCTTATAGTACTTTTTTAACAAACGACGATAAGAATTCTAAAAGTGGTGAATCAAATAACACTAAAAAGGATAAATAACTGTACGTATGTGTGATCTAGGGTTTAATGATTACTTACGATTAACAGTGTTTTATTTATCAAATTTGAATAGCGTGCAAATAAGAATGGAATTAATGAATAGCATAATTTTATTTATATCTAATTTCATAATAATGCCACTTTTTATGGGTGTAGTCGCATATTATTTATGGCGAGATTGGTCAAAAATTAATTGGACTATTAGAGGTTTTCTAATTTTAAGTCTTGTTTTTTTCATTACTATAATGGTATTGGCTATAAATCAGGATGATAATCCATTACGTTATTACGGATGCAAACGAAAGCCTTTTTTGCATAGTGAAGATACTGACACTACTGTGGGATTTGTTTATGAGTATAGCTATTCCTGTTTTCGTCGTGGATTATGGAGGGGCGAGGGTTATGTAAAATATACTTACAGAGTTTCTGACATTGATACAGTTTTTATAGATGAATACAGGCTTGGAGGAAGCTTTATGTGTAACATAGACACAGGATTTTATTATGTAATAGTACCGCGAGGCAAATGGGAAAATAGCATAATTTTGCTAGAGCGAAGGATACCATGGGATACGATAAGGGCATGGCGAGAGCGGAGAGGACAAGACAATGTTGGGGTAAATAAAGTAGGTGAACAATGATGAGAAGCCTAAGCATTCACGATTATTATCCATTTGGTTGGGAGAGGCAATTGACGACAGTGAATCCATATCCGTTCACATATCAAGGACAGTTGTTTGATAGGGAATTGGGATGGCAATATTATAGGTATCGTAATTATGACCCGCTGGTTGCGAGGTTCTGGCAGGCGGAGCCGTTGGTTGATAGTTTTCCAGAGCGAGGGGTTTATGTGTTTGTAGTGAATAATCCGATATTTTTAAGGGAGAGGTATGGTTTACAGGGAGAACCGACAAGTTATATGGTTCCTGTGTATAAATCGCTAGGAAAAATGGCTGTGATGTTAGAGAAATCTTATGGTGTAGATTTTTCTCGGTGGGTTGATGATCCATATGGAAGCATGGAAGAGGTAAATGAGATGGTAACTGACTTAGAGGTGTTTACTTCTTCTGTTGTAGGTAGTGCGATAGCATTGTATTTAGGAGTGCCCCCTATTCCTATGATATCTTTATTTGTTGAACGCCAAGGGAATGTAGATTGGGTTGGTCCTGCGTGGACGCAGGCGTATGGTATATTTTTTGAGTGGGTGAGTGGCACGGGTCCGGAGGTTAGGGAGTTTGGTGAGTCTGAGCCTATAACGCGGGCGTTGAAGGAGTCTGCATTGACGGATGCTTTTTTGAATTGGTTGGTTAATGAAGAGGAAGGAAAACAGTTTTGGAATCAAATGAAGCAAGGGAAAAAAGCCAAAGGATTTCAACATGTGAACTTTAATGTGTCTGGTGAAGTTGTGGTATATCCCTTTATGACACCACTTGATGATATAGCTCAATTTATAGGTTCAGCAACATATAGTTTTGAGTATGATCCGGAGACTAATCGTCTTAATATTACCGTCAAAGATACTAAGACACCGTTTTCATTTTTTTATCATATGGTGGATGATCAATATACAAGGGATAAGTTGAAGTTTTTGGGTAAGACAACACAGATTTATAAGTTTTCATTGTCATTAGAAGATATAGAAAAAAGAGTTAATGATGCGAAGTAATATAAGTAGTATAAATTTATTGATGAGTGTATTATTTGTAGTTTTATTGCCATTGTACGGGTGTTTATTTTTACCAGCTAGCAATTTTGATTTATTGAAGGAATACGTGTTTGTTGAGGTTCGTGATGGAGGCAGATGCGTAGATACGTTGTCAGTGTTATTTACCAGAGCTGATATTGATACAACTGAAAAAGGTAAATTATTGATAATATTGCATGGATTATATAGTAGGAGTGTGTATTATGAAGGGAATCTTATTTACAGGCGTGTTGACACTGCTCAGTATGTTTGGGGTAGTAATTGGCGTGAGGTAGAGTTTTGGCGTTTTTCCGAGGGTTGTGTATGTGAGTCTGATAAGGAATATGTTATGGAAGAGATAGAAATGTTTGGACACTTATTGGATAAGCAAAGATTGCTAGTATATTACAAATTATTTGGTATTACAGAAAGAAAGATAAAAGGATTATTTGGAGGATGTAAAGGAGAATTATCTTATTATGAATTGGTTTATGTGAGGGATTTGACTTCTGAATAGTTAAGTTATTAATCTACACTTTCCGATGAGCCATTTTCAGTCTCATCCTTAGCTATTTCCCGAACGATTACCATTCTGTTTCGGACAATCCAATTGAAGCCTCTATCACTTTAGGCACAGGCTGGCTATACAAACCCTACTACACAGGCTGGATTTCCTCGTGGTCTCTGAACTTGGACACCCT
>JAJRPU010000063.1 GCA_024280615.1 Bacteroidota bacterium
CATTGCCTCTCGGCTTCCTGAGTTACCGTGCAACTGTGAACAATATAGTATTGGCTTTTAGTCGGGTCATCACAACGCACATATCCCTCCTCTTGAAGGCGTCGTGCCATACTGGATGCCTCCGCAAAATTCAATTTGCATCCAAAAACATGAACTCCAAAATTTATCTTTCCTTCGCTCATCTCTCTTATGAACCCCTACAAAACAAACTATGTTCCCCTTGCATTTGCCCCACAGAACACAACTAGTGCGGCACATGATATCACAAAGTAAAGCAAGAAACTTAAAAAACCATTCTAAAAATGAAACTCTGTGTGATTTCGTGGTTTGAAAAAGCTCTTTTTTTGAATGAACAAACTCTGAAGAATTGAGGCTTAGTTCTTCAGAAAGACCACTGGAAACTTTTTGTAAGGTAGTTAATGTTTTTAAGAACGCATGCCAGCGTAGCTCAGTGGCAGAGCGCCGCCTTGGTAAGGCGGAGGTCACGGGTTCAATCCCCGTCGCTGGCTCTTAGTGTTTGAAGTTCGCGTCAAAGAGGTATTTGATTTCAGTTGGTATGACTGCTTGTGGTTTAAGGGTGTACGTACTTTTTTTGTCAAACAATTTTGACAACTGGTCATAGCATAGCAGGAGCGAGGTAATGAGAGAAGCATTATACGGGTCTATACTATCACTTTGAAGCAGATGGATTAGTTCTTGTAGAAAAATATTTGTGTAATTGGATATTATTATGGATTGTGCTATGTTTCCAAAATGACATATTGAAGTCCCATTAGGAGTACCTATTGCTAGACAGCTACCAACAATAAATTCAGTACTTTTTGTGTCCATTATGCGTTCTATAATTTGCATGTTTGTTGGCTTGTCTGGTAATACAAACTCATCGTATAATGTTACATATAGATTCTCACTGTAAGAAGGGTATAGCGCTTTAAGAAAAACATAATAATTTTTTGCTTGACAAGCAAGTTGGTAAATTTGGACAATATGGTTATGATAAGCATTATCTAAGCAGCCGTCTATGACTTTATACCTCCTCGCAATGGTAAGTGCCAGTTGGGGGGATATGAATTCAGCTATCCATTTGTTTAAGTCTTCACAGGAATATCCCTTTTTCAGGGCACCATACGCCGCCTTCTCAAGTAATTTTCTGTATCGCTCTGAATGTTTGAATGCACTATCAATGCGTTCATACCAGATTGAGTCCAACTGTTTATCCAATTTGAATATGCTGTCATAAATAGGAGAACTATATGAAGAATCACGAGCAATTTTCTCTAATCTCTCTATTTTTTCAACGAGGTCCTTTGGCTTCAAAACAGATAAACGCTTATAAAGTTTGGCAATGTGTTTTGATTCTTGTTGTGCCTCCCAACATGTTCCCGAAACATAGTCTGCCGAAGGAAAAAATACAGTTGTGTCAAACGGATAGGTCCTCATAAAAAGAGATTTGAACTGACATGCTCTGGTTGGCAACACATATCGCTTAAAATCAGGTTTTGTTATCATAATAAAAATTTCTTCTTTCTCCCTGTCAGTCGCTATAATCCACATGTCGCCGTTATGTGATAATTCAGTCACTGAATCAAAGACATATTTATAAACACTTTTCCCCATAGGAAATATGGCTCTATATGATACGTAGTTGTTTGGGTCCTTTGCTATCAACACTTTGTGAATCGTTAGGTCCTTGTGGAATGAGTCAATCAGGGTTTCATATAAATTATCGGGCTTCAGAGCAATTATTGAAAGGACTTCATCTGTGATTTTTCTTGACTTGCCGTATAGGAGCAAGCCGAAGGTTTGCGGTAAGGAATAGCAAGTTCTCACGCTCCTATAGCCCTCAGCAAGGGAGTCAAATGTTTGTTTCATATAGTTCAAACATGAATTTCGCTTGTTTTCAGAGTTTTCAAGGATGAAATAAGCGGAAAATAGTGGCATAAGCGTCAGAAACATAGCAATATGTAATTTCATTAGTTTTAGTTTCATTGCGTTATTTTTAAGTATGTTTACGACTTTTACTTAACGATGGTTTGCCTTAAATTAGCCTTATGGACCTGAAAGCAAGACTTAAGCACATACATATTGTTGGAGATAGGGTTCTGGTTAAGCCCATTGATGCCAGTGAGCGCTCCCCAGGTGGACTGTTTCTGCCACCTACTGTTCAGGAGAAGGAAAAAACTGCCATGGGCATTGTTGCCCGTGTTGGTCCCGGAATCCTTATCCCAACACATGATGATGAAGATGAGTTCTGGAAGCCTTCCACAGACCGCAAATACATTCCCTTGGAAGTGGAAGTTGGAGATATAGTTGTTTATTTGCAGAAGTATTCTATTGAAATAAGCATAAATGGAGAAACATTTTTCATTGTGCCTTATCACGCCATTTTGCTTTACGTGAGAGAGTAGTTGTTGGCATGTAAGGTTTTAGTTTATTTGCCAAGTCCTTATTGCATAGTTTCAACGAATCAACAACGATTTTTTCCCATTGAGATAGGCGTCCCTGTAATTTTAGTTTAACCGTTATCCACGCCATTCTGGGCGTAAAATACGGATGTTTAACAAGATTCCTATAATAGATGTTAACTTTTGGGGGTTGGAAATTTGAGTCAATATATAACACTTTTGTTGCAAATGATAAATCATAAGGATTCCACAAGTCAACTTCTTTCAGCTGAGAGATGGAATGGAATCCGCCTATCAAATCCCGATATGATATAATTTTTCTTGCCATTGATTTTGATACAGATGGTAAAGATGCAAATTCTTCGGCTGTCGCAACGTTTACGTCTATCCATAAAGAAGGGGTCTTGGACATAGTGTAATAAATGCATTCATAAAGCTGCTTGGTTGTTATGTGCTTATATGTTTTATATCCTATCACAAGGAACACAGGAATAATAAACCCGATTATCATATTTTTTGTGTATTGTGTCATTAGGCGAGTCGCCCCTCTCTGCTCAATGCCTTCCATGCCTCTTATTGTTCAACGAAGTCAAGGTCCTTACCGTATGTTTCCTCAAGAGTTGCAATGCTAATGAATGCAAGGACAATAACGACGAATCCGATTATTGCAGCGGCGTTAATCATACCAAAATCTTCTCTCAAGAACTGGAAGGCAGGTGTTATAATAGCCACGGAACCTCTCACGAAGTTGGGGCTTGTTGTAGCAACGGTAGCTCGCAAATTTGTTCCAAACAATTCAGCTGCAATTGTGATAAACACAGCCCAGTATCCCGTGCCAACACCTAAAAGAAACATTAGAACATAAAGCAAGTTAACGTGAAGTCCCCTTGAAAGCAAATAAACAGTAATAGTAAGGGAAAGGAATATGAGAAATACTATCACTGCTCGTTTTCTGCTCCTCACAATCTGGCTCAGTGTTCCACTTATCACGTCTCCCACTGCAACACCTAAATAGGTCCACATAATAGCCCATTTTACATTCACTTCACCTTTAACGTTGAGGAATTGAGCCAACTCTGGCGAAAAAATGACTAATATTGCAACAGCATACCAGATAGGAACACCTACTAAAATAACTCTTACGTATCTAGTAAATTTATTCAAGGAAGTGAACAATGAAAGGAAATCACCTCGTTTGACTTTCATTGTCCTGGCTTTCTCAAACATAGATGACTCAAGCACTTTCGCCCGGGCAACCAGTAGTAACAAGCCCAAGACCCCACCGATAAAATACATAACCCGCCAGTGGAATGCATTGGCTAAAAGTCCTGCTGCCACTGCTCCTAGTAAGCCCACACTAGCAACAATCATAGTTCCGTATCCCCTGATTTCCTTATCAAGCAACTCAGAGACAAGGGTTACGGCAGCACCCAATTCGCCAGCAAGACCCAAGCCAGCAAAAAAACGTATTATGTTGTAAGATACTATATCTGTAACGAAAGCATTAGCAATGTTGGCGATGGAATAAAGAGCTATAGAGCCAAAAAGAATTTGTTTCCTGCCAAGCTTATCACCAAGGACTCCCCACAGAATGCCTCCAAGCAGAAAGCCAAGCATCTGAAGACTTAAAATAGTCTCCCCCTGGGTTAAAATCTCCTCTTCAGATAAACCAAGGTCTCTAAGACTGTCTATTCTCAGCATCCCAAAAAGAACTAAGTCAAATATGTCCACGAAATAGCCTAATGCTGAAACGATAACAGGAAGGGTAATTGCCCGCTTTATATCGCGAAGCATATTTTTCAAGATTTATACATAAAATTAAACAAGGTTCACTATGTGTCAGGACAAGGTAATTTTCCGGGACCGGGCTTGTTACCCCTGATGAGAATTAGAGTTATTTCAGGACCGCCTAAGTATCGTGTGGTTCTTGAAATGGCAGAAAGTGGAAAATCAAAACTGAACCCAAGTTGCAAATCTCCTATAATAATTCTAACCACAGGAACTAATTCAGCACTGGTCCTAAAAAACAATCCAAAATCAAGAAAAACTGGCAATCTCCTTACTCCATAGTGGTAGTCCCGAATGCGAGTACGCCTCAAAAAGGTTCCTGCAACTAGTTGCACGTGAGGCGATTGATACCACAACCATACACTGGGCAGAAAGGTCCAATCGCCTCGCCACGTCAATATCTCACCATATGCGTGAACCCCATACCTAACGGGAAATTGATACACTTCCTCATTTAGTAAGGAGGCATTCCCACTGTAAGCATTGTTTATTGAACCTCCTAAAAGCAG
>JAJRPU010000064.1 GCA_024280615.1 Bacteroidota bacterium
AAATAACTCTTGAGACCATTTTGTCCGATCAGTTGCCTCCCGATATGTTTGGCATCAGAGAACGCCTGCCTAATGGTAAAATCCCCGATGCATATATAAAATCAACTGCTGGAATAATATGCATAGATTCGAAGTTTCCGCTGGATAATTACCGAAAGATGATGGAAACAGATGACCCACAAGAAAAAGAGGCATATAAAACTGTATTTTTAAAAAATATGCGAGAACATTTGGAAAAAATAGCGAACGATTATGTTCGCCCTGCTGAAGGCACTGCTAATTTCGCTTTTGCATACATTCCCTCGGAAGCAGTGTATTGGTTCTTGGTCACTGAAGGCTATGACCTGTTAAGGGAATATGCTCTCCGAGGAGTTCAGGTCGTTTCCCCTTTAACCCTGTCACATAAAATAGAGTTAATTAAAGCCGGAGTTCACGCTCAAAAACTATCAGAGGAGGCTGAGCAGGTCTACAAAGCCTTGTTAAAACTCAAAGAACTATTTGAAGAAGTGGATGATACTTGGCGGGTGTTTTACCACAGGCATTTGAAAAATCTCAATTCTAAAGCCGAAGAAATCTATCATTTATACGACCGTGTGAGGAATGAGTTTGACAGGGTGTATCGTCTAAAGGACTAAAAGGGCTTATCTCTGCAAAATCTTTCTGTAATCGCCTTGATTACCAGGGTCCAACTTAACAAGAAGCTTGTATGCTTCTTGCCGTTCAGACATAGGGGCATAAGAGAAAATATTTATTAATTCTTGGCGTTTGGCATCCAGAAAACCACGAAGTAAGATATTGTTTGGCTCCTGCTCTTTGATGGCAATCAACTTTTGAAGTGCCAAGAAGACCTTTTGCCTGCCTTCATTAACATTTTGATGCATTATATCCATACCTTTTCTGTGATAGAGATACAATGCCTTACGGAATTCAACCATTTCCGGTTTAAGCATTAAGTCAATCAGCCAATACCTATTGTCCCTTGAACGAGCTGTTTGGGACCATGCCTTGCTTCCTGCTAATTGAGTGGAGGCTATAAGTGCGATCTCCCGGGCTTTATCTAAGAATGGTGTTCCACCCAATGGTCCATAAGTGTCCATAACAAAACCGATTATGAAATAGGCATAGAAGGCAAGCATATGAGTCAATTCACTGGTATATGAACCATCAACATATACTAGCTGCTCGTCTTGAGTGAAGGTAAAAGACACATACCTATCCCGAAAGATAAACAAAGGCGCTCTGTAGTCGCTTCCATAAACCAATCTTGTAAATTGAACGGTTAACTCTCCTGAGAATTCGTTTCCTGATGCTCTGTCCAATCGTAAAGCAAAAGCACATTCAATTCGTTCGTGTGGCTCAAAAGGAATTTCTGTCCACTGTCTTTCATTTAAGTATTTTGTCATCTGTTCTTTAAGATTGTCAATAATTTTCTTATCCACGTTTGGCAATCGGGTGGCATCAATATTTATTGTGCAATTGAGTTCCTGTGCATACGCCAGACCAACAGACAAAAACAGAATAAGACTACTTAAGAGACTCAATATAATCCGCAAGGATTCTTGCCAACTCTTCTTTGCTAACATTCTTATAAGTTTTAAATTCTTTTCTGGTTAACATTACAACATTGTTATTAGATGAACCAAAAGGGTTAAACTCCTCACTAAGCTGGTTATACACACCTAAATCAACGTTTTTACGAAGCAACTTTTTATATGCTTCCTCTGGCGATAAGTCTGTTTCAAGAGCAAATCCAACAACAATTTGTTCCTTCCTTTTGTTTTCACCAACCCACTTGAGTATGTCAGGTGTTCTTTTTAATTCCAGAATCAATGAATCGTCTACCTTTTTGATTTTACTTTTCTTCTTCTCAACAGGTGTGTAGTCGCTTACTGCCGCCGAACCTATGAAAACTTCCGAATTATGCCAGGACTCCCTGACTGCTTCAAACATTTCTTGTGCACTGATTACATCGATCCGTTTTATCAACCGATGCTTGATAGGTGGCACTCCCGGACCCGCAACCAAAATAACTTTATTTCCCCTAAATGCCAGTTCACGAGCGACCAACACCCCTGTCTTGCCAGATGCAGAATTGGATATGAACCTAACGGGATCTATGAATTCTCTTGTTGGTCCGGCAGTTACAATTGCCGTAAATGAATGTTTAGTCTTCGGTGTAAGAACATCAATAATGAATTCTATGACCTCTTCCGGGTCGGGCATTCTTCCTGCTCCTACTTTCCCACTTGCCAACCGTCCAACCTCAGGTTCCATAACGTGATAACCATACTCACGTAATTTGGTAATATTTTCCTGCATTGCCGGATGATTCCAGAAGCCATCTTCCATAGCAGGAACAATGGTCACTTTATGTGGTGGCAATGCCAGTGCCGTAGCCAACAAAAAATTTTCTGGTCGTGCTATAGCAAGGGAGGATATAGTTTTTGCTGTTGCAGGTGCTATAACCATTATGTCGTGAGAACTAGCGAGGTCAACGTGGTCATTACCAGCAGGATACTCATCAAGGAACTCAACAAAAACTTTTTTTCTCAGAAGGGCTTCAAAAGATAAAGGTGTAACGAACTTGGTTGCCGAAGACGTTAGAATAACATTTAAATCAAAGTCTCTGTCCTGCAAAAGCCTCAACAGGTAAAGGCTCTTATAGGCTGCAATACTGCCTGTTACACCTAAAAGAATACGTTTTTTCATTCACCTTCTTCTGGGTCCTTATCTCCTTCACTAAGGAACCTCCAATAAGTTTTGTCTTGTAGAAATTCTTCTGTTGCTAAGAGGGTTGGCTTGGGAAGTCTTTCATACTCAATGGCTATTTTTTCAATTGCTTCTCGCATCTCATCTACAACAAAGTCAGAATCTCCCGTTACACCCTTCACTTCTTCTTTATACAAAGTCAATAAGTCGGCTTGGATCTGGTTTGCCCTGTGGGAAATAACCCTGACGCTCTTGAATAGATTGCCTGTTTTCTTCCACAGTTCAATTATATCTCGGGTTTGAATGTATGGATCTGTTTTAAGTTCCTTGAAGTAATAGTCTTTTCTCATGATTGGTTATTTAAGCGTTGCTTTGCTTCTTCATAAATTTTTTGTGCCTCTTTTGCGTGCTGGCTATCTTTAAAAAACATTTCAAATTCATGATAAAGTTCCACAACTTCCCGCAACCGCTCCCTCTGTTTCTCCTCAACACTGTTAATAGCATAAAGATATGCTGACTTAATAAGAAGGAAAGCGACATAATCCTTTTCGGGTAGGTCGTGCCAATCCTCCAGCACATGCATCAAAGCAATCTTCGCCGACAAATATTCTCCTATTTTGTAATAAAGTTCTGCATTATAGATATCTTTTTTCTGCAAACGTCTCCTCAGGTTCTTAATATGTTTCTTTGCGTTTTCTGCATGCTTGTGGTCAGGATATAGGTTCAGAAAAAGTTGGAATGCTTCAATGGCTCTCTTGGTGTAGGTTTGATCAAGGTTGTAAGGCAAAGACATAGCGTATAGGGCATAGGCTTTCCAGTAATAGGCATCCGGGACAAGTTTGCTTTCCGGAAATCTGTTTATGAAAACGTGTAAGTGATAGCCTGCAGATGCAGGTTCACCGATGCCGAAGAATGTCAGGGCATAATAGTAATAAGCCTTTTCTGCAATAGGGTGAGTTCTATATTCCTCCAGAAGATATGATAACACCTCCTGTGCCCTCCAATATCTCTCCTGTCTGTAAAGGTTTATCGCATACTGCAAAATACTATCTGGCGGCAATTTTTTATATGATTCTTTTTCGCTTTTAGCTACTTTATTAGGTATTACACAGGACATAGCCACAAAAAACATAATCACAGAGAGAATTCCGACCCATCTGGATATTGCAACCATATTTTGTCTATTTCCAACCATACTTTAAGTCCTTCCACTGCAAGGAACGTGTTAGGGAACACTTTTCGTGCTTCTTTCACTAACTCTTCAGGCTCGGTGTATCTTGAAGATATATGTCCGATGAGCAATAACTTCACCTGTGCTTGTTTGGCTAATTGTGCAGCTTGAACTGCTGTGCTATGCCCTGTTAAATTTGCCTCTTCGCTCTGCTGACCACTGAACGTGGCTTCATGATACATCACTGTCACACCCTTTAGATATTCTGCTAATTCAGGGACATATGAAGTGTCTGTAATAAAGGCATAAGACCTTGGGTTTCTGTTTTGATAAGTGATATTTTCATTAGGGATTACTTTACCGCCTCTTGAAACAGCATCATATCCCATCTTGATCAATTTCAACTGTTCATAGGGAATATCAAATTTCCTGATAGCATCCGGATTTATTTTTCTGGGCGGTATATTTTCCTTGATAACATATCCCACTGCCGCTGTCGTGTGTCTCAAAGGCAGACTAAATATTTCCATTTCCCTATCTGCATATAGCAACGTCTTTTTATCAAGAGGAACAACGTGAGTGTGAACTGGGAAAGAAAGCGGAACTGTTAACCACTCCTTAAATATGAAAAACCATTCAATCACTTGAGGAGTTGAATACAGGTGAACTGGTCGTTCAACATTATTTAAGGAAAAAGTGAAAAACAATCCCGGCAATCCCAAGATATGATCACCGTGCACATGTGTAATCAAAACCTTATGAATTGGAGAAAGGGAATCATATAATAATAATTTGTACTGGGTTCCTTCTCCGACATCAAGGAGAATTCGTTGTCCTTTAAAGGACACTATCTGTGCTGTGTGGAATCTATTTGGTGCTGGAGTAGCCGACCCACTACCAAGAATAGTAATGCAAAAGTCTTTGTTTTTTAAGGCTGCCACCTCCCTATGAATCTTGAGAGTCCTCAGAACCGTTATCTCCTCCCTGAAGCTCGCTCCTAACCTGAGATAGGATCAAATAATCAACTGCCTGTTCCTCATTATCCATAATCTCAAAGACCTTGTCCAACTCAGAGACTTCTATTACTTTCCTTGTCCATCCTCCAACTCCAAACAGAACTAACACTCCATCGCTATCTCGTGTAAGCCTGTGTCCCAACAATAACGCACTTAACGCTGACGAGTCAATATAATCAACCTTTGAAAGGTCAACGGCAATAAACCTTTTGCCTTCTTTGACCATGTTGGTGAAAAGTGCTTTTAAGGCAGGTGCCTGAACAGATGTGATCTTAGAATAAGGGATTCTCACTACTGGGAACCCCTTTACGTCTTCAACAACATAAGGCTGGTTAATTGGGTCCGGTACTCTGTGATTTTCTCCCATAAAACTCTTTTATTGCAAATTTAAGGCACTGCTATTAACGTTTAGACACCTGCCCCTCGGTTATCCGTTTAAGGTGTGGCTTTCTTGCTTTTAGCCACAGTGCTTTCGTATTCCTCCTTACTGACGGTCACAATACGTCGAAACTCTCTCATGCCTGTTCCGGCAGGGATAAGGTGTCCAACTATCACGTTTTCCTTGAGACCTCTCAGTTCATCCCGTCGTGCTTCTATAGCCGCCTGACTGAGCACCCGTGTGGTGTCCTGGAATGAAGCGGCTGAAATCCAACTCTTGGTTCCCAGTGCTGCCTTGGTAATACCCAACACTACCGGTCTGCTTGTCGCCAGAACGACATCCCTATATTGAATTAACTTCTTATCTTCTCTTTTGAGCCTTGAATTCTCATCTCTAATTTCTCTGAGGGTAACTATCTGTCCCGGACGGAATTTAGTTGAATCACCCGGGTCCTCAATCACTTTCTTACCATAGAGTTCTTCGTTAGCATCAAGGAAATCTGCCTTGTCAACAGTCTCTCCTTGCAGGAATCCGGTGTCTCCGGGGTCTTCAATCTGCACCTTCCTGAGCATTTGCCTGACTATAACTTCAATGTGTTTCTCGTTAATGTCAACACCCTGAGACCTGTAAACTTCCTGAATTTCGTTTACGAGATACTTCTGCAAAGCAACAATTCCTTTGATATTAAGAATATCTGAAGGTGCTATGTCTCCATCGCAAAGAGGTGAACCAGCTTCAACAAAATCTCCATCATCAACAAGCAAATACCTAGTTAGTGGAACCCAATACACCCGTTCCTCGCCTTCAGGACTTTTTACTATAATCTTTCTTTGTCCCCTCCTGATTTCTCCAAACTTAACATATCCATCAATCTCTGTTAGGATTGCTGGTGTTGCCGGCTGGCGAGCCTCAAACAGTTCAGTGACCCTTGGCAGACCACCTGTAATGTCACTGATGCGACGTCTGTGTCTTGGAATCTTAGCTAATTGATGTCCCGCTTTGATTTCTTCACCATCCTTAACTAGTATGTGTGCACCAACAGGTAAATAGTAAGTCTTAATAACCTTATCACTTTTATCCACGATATGCAACATTGGCAGGCGAGACTTGTCCCGGGATTCAATAATCACCTTTTCTCTGTGTCCAGTGGACTCATCTACTTCCTCACGATATGTTAAACCTTCAATAATGTTCTCAAACCTGACCTTTCCATCCACTTCAGAGATAATCACAGCATTATCTGGGTCCCAAATAAAGAGTTGGTCTCCCTTCTTGACTTTCTGACCCTCTTCAACCATCAGCGTTGCACCATAAGGAACATGATTCTTAGAAAGCACATAGCCATCTTCGTCTATGATCAGGATTTGTCCCATTCTGTTAATGACTACCTTGCTTTCCGAACCGGTCATCGGATCTTGATATACAACGAATTTGAGGTTCTCAAACTTAATTGTTCCTTCAAAGCGTGCTTTGACAGACCTTTCAGCTACTTTACCGGCTGCTGCACCACCGGTGTGGAACGTCCTGAGTGTCAACTGTGTTCCGGGCTCACCAATTGATTGAGCCGCTATGATACCAATCGCAGCTCCCTTCTGAACCATCTTGTTATAAGCCAAGTCTCGTCCATAGCACTTAGCACAGACCCCATGTCTCGTCTCGCAAGTTAGGATTGACCTGACCCATATTTCCTCAAGCGGAGATTCATCAATCTTCTTGGCAATCTCTTCATCAATTTCCTGTCCTGCTTTGCACAATAATTCTCCAGTTTTGGGATGATATATGTCTTCCAGTGCTACCCTGCCAAGAATCCTGTCATACATTGAAACAATTACCTGCTCGTTGTCTTTTAAGGCACCAAGCCTAATTCCCCTGATCGTTCCGCAGTCTTCCTCAGTAACGACCATATCGTGAGAGACGTCCACAAGTCGTCGTGTAAGATATCCTGCATCTGCTGTTTTGAGAGCAGTGTCAATAAGTCCCTTTCTGGCACCGTGTGTAGAAATAAAGTATTCAAGAACTGTAAGTCCTTCTTTAAGGCTTGATAGAATTGGGTTCTCAATGATTTCACTGCCCATTCCACGACGTGCCTTACTCATCAATCCGCGCAGTCCGACCAACTGCCTAATCTGCTCTTTTGAACCACGCGCACCAGAATCAAGCATCATAAAGATCGGGTTGAAACCATCCTGATCCCTTTGCATCTTGTCATATATTAAAGAAGTTATCTTCTCAATCACTTTATACCAAACATCAACAACGTTGTTATACCTCTCAACATTGGTCAAAAGACCCATATTATAACTTGCCCATATTTGCTTTACTTCATCAAGGGCTACCTTAATTATTTCCTGTTTTTCCTCTGGTTCAATAAGGTCGCTGAGTTTGAAAGACAGTCCGCCACGGGTAGCCATCCTAAAGCCCATCTCCTTAATATCATCAAGGAACTTGGCTGTGGTAGGATAGTCAGTGTGCTTAATAATGGCTGCAATAATCTGCCTGAGCGTGCCTTTCTTCAGAGTTTCGTTGATAAACGGCATTTTTTCAGGAACGAGGGTATTGAATATTACTCGTCCTACCGTCGTTTCTATGAATTCATACTCTTTGTCTGTTGTAAATGGTAATTTATGCTTGGGCAAGCGAACTTGAATCTTAGCATGCAAATCAACAGCACCTTGTTCATAAGCCATAATAACCTCCTCAGGTGAATAGAACTTCTTGCCTTCTCCTTTGGCATTTGGCTTGGGCTTGGTTAGATAATACAACCCGAGAACCATATCCTGAGAAGGCACAGTAATGGGCTTACCACTTTGTGGATTCAAAATGTTATGAGTGGAAAGCATTAACAATTGTGCTTCTGCTACGGCTGCATTACTCAATGGAACGTGGACAGCCATTTGGTCGCCGTCAAAGTCAGCGTTATATGGTGTGCATACAAGCGGATGCAACTGAATAGCCTTTCCTTCAATCAGTTTAGGTTGGAATGCCTGTATAGATAGCCTGTGCAGGGTGGGAGCCCTGTTCAACAGAACTGGATGACCTTTGATAACATTTTCTAATACTTCCCATACAACCGGATCTTTTTGTTTAATAAGAGCTTTTGCTGCCTTAACTGTAGAGGCAGCCTTCCTTTGCAACAACCCCCTAACAACAAACGGCTGGAACAGTTCCAATGCCATTTCTTTGGGTAGTCCCGTCTCGTGCATCTTCAACTCGGGACCCACGACAATAACGGAACGACCAGAATAGTCAACACGCTTACCAAGCAGGTTCTGTCTGAAACGCCCCTGTTTACCTTTCAAATTGTCTGTAAGGGACTTGAGTGGTCTACCACTTTCTCCCCTTTGAACGTTTTGTTTTCTTGAGTTATCAAGGAGGGCATCAACAGCCTCTTGAAGCATTCTCTTTTCATTCCGGATAATAATTTCCGGTGCCTTTACTTCCTTGAGTTTCTTAAGCCTGTTGTTCCTGATAATAACCCGACGATACAGTTCATTGAGGTCACTACTTGCAAACTTACCACCTTCCAAGGGTAAAATAGGCCTAAGGTCAGGAGGTATAACAGGGAGGACTTTAATAACCATCCACTCAGGTCTGTTCTCTATTCTCTCGTTAGCTTTTCTGAAGGCTTCTACGATTTTCAATCTTTTGAGATACTCGTTTTTGCGTGTTGTAGAAGATTCATGGGCTGCTTTATATCTTAACTCATCTGCAAGGGCATCTAAGTCTATACGCTTCAATAATTCTGCTATTGCCTCCCCACCCATTTTAATTATTACTTTGTTTGGGTCAGTATCGGGTAATTTATCGTTATTCTCTGGAATCCATTCCTTAACTGTTCTATACTCGTCTTCTGTCAACAATTGTCCCTTAAATATTCCCTTTTCTTTCAGGACACCCGGTTGCACAACAACATGCCGTTCATAATAAATAATTTGTTCAACTTCCTTGCTGTTATATCCTAGCAAAAGACCCACCTTATTAGGTGTAGTCCTAAAAAACCATACGTGCACCACGGGAGCCTCAAGGATAATGTGTCCCATTCGCTCCCTTCTGACTTTCTTCTCCGTCACTTCAACACCACACCTATCACACACAATTCCCTTATATCTGATTTTCTTATACTTGCCACAGGCACATTCATAATCATTCACCGGACCAAAGATTCTTTCACAAAAGAGTCCATCTCGTTCCGGTTTTAAGGTTTTATAGTTGATTGTTTCCGGTAGCTTTACTTCACCATAAGACTGTTCCAATATAAGGTCAGGAGAGGCAAGCCTGATTATTATAGCAGAAAACTCAGTAGGAATGTCAAACTTCTTCCTTGTGATTCCCAGATCGTGCATTCTTGGTCTCATCTGTCCCCTCTTTTTGGTAGTTTTTAACAGTTTTCAAAATTTTAATCAAATTGAAGGTCAAGACACAAGCCTTTCAGCTCATTGACCAGGACCCTGAATGATTCAGGGATTCCTGGTTTGGGCAAGTTTTCGCCTTTAGATATTGCTTCATAGGCTTTTACACGACCTTCCACATCATCGCTCTTTATAGTTAGCATTTCTTGAAGGCAATAAGCGGCACCGTATGCTTCAAGTGCCCACACTTCCATCTCACCAAGACGCTGTCCACCGAACTGTGACCTACCACCCAACGGCTGCTGAGTTATTAGTGAATATGGACCTATAGCACGTGCGTGTATTTTATCCTCAACCATATGTATAAGTTTCATCATATAAATCATCCCCACTGTAACTTTTTGAGTGAATCTTTCTCCTGTTTCACCGTCATATAGATATGTTTCCCCCATTTCAGGTAATCCGGCTTTCTTGAGATACTCTTGAATGTCTTCAAGGGTAGCACCATCAAAAGAAGAAGTATAGAATCTAACACCGAGCTTATGTGCCACCCATCCCAAAATGGTTTCATAAATCTGCCCTATGTTCATACGAGAAGGCACACCTAATGGATTGAGAACTATGTCTACAGGAGTTCCATCTTCAAGAAATGGCATATCCTCCTCAGGAACAATCTTTGCTACTACACCTTTGTTTCCGTGTCTACCAGCCATCTTATCACCAACTCTGATCTTTCGTTTCTTAGCAACATACACCTTAGCAAGCTGTAAGATGCCGGTCGGCAATTCATCTCCAACTTTCACAGCATTAATCTTACGTTTGCGTTCCCCTATAAGCTCTTGATATTTCAACTTATAGTTGCTCATTATTTTTTGTACAAGGCTATTGGTTTTCTCGTCGTCTGTCCACTCATAAGTTTCAAATTTTGTAAAATCATCTATCTTCTGCAACAGCTTTTCTGTTATTTTCTTGCCTTTGGGGATTAGTAGCCCTCCTGTTATACTTCTTATGTCATCAACGGCTTTCTTATTCCCAACAACTTTCACAAGTTTTTGTATAAGTAGTTTTTTTAGGTCTTCCAATTTTTTGTCATATTCTTTTCTGATTTTTTCCATAATCTTTTTATCTCGCTCTTTGTCATATTCTGATTTTTGTTTCCTTTGATATAGGGTTGTTGCTACGACAACACCATGTCCAAAACCGCTCTCTGCCCTCAATGATACGTCTTTATATTCCCCTGCTTTGTCACCGAATATAGCCCTGAGGAGCTTTTCTTCCGGGCTGGGTTCAGACTCACCACGCGGCATTATCTTACCTATCAATATATCTCCTTCTGAGACCCTTGTTCCCACCTTAACAAGACCATTTTCATCAAGATTCTTAATTGCTTCTTCACTGACATTAGGAATATCATTAGTTAATTGCTCCGGTCCTGCTTTAGTCATTCTTGCATCTGTGTCATACTCTTCTATATGAATTGAAGTGTAAACGTCATCCTTAATAAGACGTTCAGAGATTATAATAGCATCCTCAAAGTTATATCCTTTCCATGGCATAAAAGCTACCAAAAGGTTCTTACCCAGAGCCAATTCCCCATTTGCAGTGGCAAAACCTTCTACTAATATCTGACCTTTCTTAACTCTGTCTCCTTTTCTAACAAGAGGTCTCAGATTGATTGTGGTATTCTGATTGGTTCTCTGGAACTTAGGAATTTTATATTTCTTTCTGTCATCATCAAAGGACACTAGCTTTTCTTCTTCATCTCTTTCATATCGGATAATAATTGTGTCTGCATCAACATATTCAACCACCCCATCACCTTCTGCTTTTAACAATATCCTAGAGTCGTGAGCTGCTTTGGCTTCCATTCCTGTTCCGACAAGAGGCGGCTCTGGTTTGAGCAAAGGAACAGCCTGCCTCTGCATGTTTGATCCCATCAAAGCCCTGTTGGCATCATCATGCTCAATGAAGGGGATTAAACTAGCAGCAAGCCCCAAGATCTGGTTGGTTGAAACCTCAACATAATCAACTTCTTCTGGGGAAACCCATATAAAATCACCGTCTTTCCGGGCTCTCACACGCTCCTGAATAATCTTTCCGTTCTTATCAAGTTTTACCGATGCCTGAGCAATGACCTTTCCTTGCTCATCTTCCGCAGTCAAATATATAGGCTCGACATCCAATTGAACAACCCCGTTATTAACAGGCAAATAAGGTGTGATAAGAAAACCCATTTTGTTAAGCCGGGAATGAACAGCAAGCGTATTAACAAGTCCTATATTGGGACCTTCGGGTGTTTCAATCGGACATATTCTACCATAATGACTCGGATGAACGTCACGAACCTCAAATCCAGCATTTTCACGAGTCAAACCTCCCGGACCAAGAGCAGTGATCCTTCTTTTATGAGTTGTTTCAGAAAGCGGATTTGTCTGATCGCCAAACTGCGAAAGCTGACCGGTAGCAAAGAATTGATTCAACACAGACGTTAGTGCACGGGTGTTAACTATATCAGAAGGGGTAAATACTTCAGAATCACGAACATTCATCTTCTCACGAATAGTACGTGCCATTCTGGACAATCCCCTTGAAAATTCTTCATATAATTGCTCGGCAACGTTCCTGATTCTCCTGTGTGCAAGGCTATCAACATCGTCCTCCTCTACTCGCTTGTTATAAAGATCAAGCAACCTTCTGATTATAGCAACAAAATCTTCTTTTGTCAAAACATGAACATCAAGAGGAATATTCAAACCCAATTTCTTATTTATCTTATATCTACCAACTTCACCGAGAGAATATCTTTTATCTGAATACATAATTCTTTCAAACTGTTCTCTTGCTGCAGTTTCGTCCGGCGGTTCAGCACCTTTTGTAAGCCTATACAAATATTCCAGTGCCTCAATTTCGCTGTTTGTAGGGTCTTTGTCAAGGGTATTCAAAATTATAGTATAATCATAATCAACTTTTTCCTTGAAAATGAGTATTTCGTCAATGCCTGCTTCCAACAAAGCTTCAATCACTTCATCTGTTATTTCCTCTCCTCGCTCAAATATCCTTTCCCTCCTCTCAATGCTCGTAACTTCACCTGTATCCTCATCTACGAATTCTTCAATAATAATTCTATCAATGTTAGCGGCAAGTTTCTTACCCTTCACTTTTTGCAAAGCACTTTTCTTAACAGGCACGCTTTCAACAATATCAAATAGACTTAGAATATCCTTATCCGTTCCATATCCCATTGCCCTTAGAATAATTGTAGCCGGCACCTTCTTCTTACGATCAATATAATAATACAGAACGCCCTGATGGTCAGTAGCCATCTCCATCCAAGGTCCCTTGAATGGTATAATTCTTACAGTATATATCGTAGTACCATTAGGGTGAATACTTGTGCTGAAAAGAACTCCCGGTGCCCTGTGAATCTGGGAAACTATAACCCGTTCAACACCATTAATTATAAAAGTTCCTCTAGAAGTCATATAAGGAACATGTCCAAGATAAACTTCCTGTTCAACCGTTTCAAATTCAATGTGCTCAGGATCGGTACAGGAAAGTTTTAATCTTGCTTTTAATGCAACAGAATAAGTTAGTCCCCTTTGTCTACATTCCTCTTCGGTATATTCAGGTGGCTCTATGAAATAGTCAATGAATTCCAAGACGAAGATATCTCGTGTGTCAGTAATAGGGAAATTTTCTTTAAAAACTTTATATAAACCCTGTTCCTTTCTCATAGACGGTGGAATGTCCACCTGCATAAATTGCTTAAAGGATTCCAATTGCACTTCCAATAAGTCATGCTGTGGAACATAATGCTTTTCATTAAGAGAGGAACTCACAAAACGAATTATCTTTCCATTGGATGACTCAACAACTTTTGCTGACATACTAAACCTTATTTAACAACCCAAAAATTTTCTTCACAAAATGTTTTGGCTTTTAAAACCGCCCAAAAGTAAAAAAGGGGCAAGGGACCACCTCCCTTACCCCCTACGCAACCATTATCAAATGTTTGACAACCCACTGCAATAAACATAACAGGGAACCCCCTTTAAAAGTTCCCCGAACTTAATGCCAATTCCAAAGGTTTGTTTACTTGAGTTCAACTTCTGCTCCTGCTTCTTCCAGTTTCTTTTTAATCTCTTCTGCCTCTTCCTTAGAAACAGCTTCCTTGACTGGCTTCGGAGCATTATCAACCAAAGCCTTTGCATCTTTCAATCCAAGCCCGGTAATTTCACGAACCACTTTAATGACTGCCAGCTTTTGTTGCCCTGGTGACTTTAGAATAACATCAAATTCTGTCTTCTCCTCTTGTTGGGCTTCAGCACCTGGTGCTGCTGCTCCTGCCACCGCCACAGCAGCTGCCGCCGGCTCAATCCCATGTTCTTCTTTAAGAATGTTAAGCAATTCATTAACCTCCTTAACAGTTAAATTAACTAGCTGTTCCGCAAGTGCTTTCACATCTGCCATTGTTCTCTCTTATTTTGAATGCAAAGTTAGAATAACTAAACAAATTTAAAATGGTTATTGTTCCTTTTCTTTCTTTTCTGCAAGGGTTTTAAGGGCTCCTGCCAGTTGCTGAGCTTGTCCACCCAATGCAGAAAGAACATTCCTAATCGGGCTCATCAGTAGTGCAATAACATCGCCGATGAGCTCTTCTTTAGTCTTGAGCTGAGCAAGTGTCTCAAGGCTCTCGTCCCCAATGTAAATACCTCCTTCTATGTATGCAACTCTAAGGGACGGTACTTCTTTATTCCATTGCTTCCTAATCTCTTTTATTATCCTAGCAGGAATAGCTGGCTGAGTAGTTAAAATAACAGAATTGGGACCGTGTAGAAATTTTATCACTTCTTTATAATCATCCTTATTGTCCTGCGCTTCCAACGCTATCCTAATAAGAGTGTTCTTCGCCACCCTATATTCATTACCCGCTTCAGTTAATTTCTTCCTAAATTCATACATTTCTTGTGCAGTCAACCCTGTAAAATCTACTAGATAGAAATATTGATATTCCTTAAACTTTTCTTTCAGTTCCTCCAAAATTTTTGCCTTTTGCTCCTTCGTTAACATCTCCCTTTAATTTTTCATTTACTGAACACTCTTTGGATTAATTGGTATTCCCGGACCCATAGTGGGTGCCATATATATGCTTTTGAAGTATTGTCCTTTTGCTGACGCTGGTTTAGCAGCCAGCAAAGCCTTCAACACAGCCTCAGCATTTTCTTTGATTTGTTCAGGGGAAAAAGAAACCTTTCCTATAGGGACATGAACAATTCCGTATTTGTCCATCTTATAAGAAATTCGTCCCTTCTTAACTTCCTTTATAGCTTGAGCTATATCTTTCACTACAGTTCCTGCTTTAGGTGTTGGCATCAATCCCCTTGGACCTAATATTCTAGCCACTTGTGCAACCTTCTTCATTGCCTGGGGAGTAGCTAAGACAACATCAAAGTCCAACCAGCCCTCTTTTATTTTCTGAATATATTCATCCAATCCCACATAATCAGCACCCGCTTCTTTAGCTTTGTCCTCATCTTCCGGGGTAACCAAAGCTAACACCTTCACTTTCTTTCCTGTTCCGTGAGGTAAAGTGATTGTTCCCCGAACCATTTGGTCCGGCTTGGAAGGGTCTACACCAAGCCTTACGTGCAGTTCAACAGTAGCATCAAAATTGGCATAGCTAACTTCCTTGACTAACTTAGATGCTTCTTCAAGGGAATATTTCTTTGTTCTGTCAACTTTTGGGTAGACCAGACGTTGCTTCTTGGTTAGTTTCCTTTTTGGCAATGTGGTGGATTGGTTCGCCACTTCACTCATTTCTCACAATTTTTATAGTTTTTATGTTGTTTGTTTACTCTCCTGTTCCCAAGGGGGAGTCCCCTGAATAAGGATACCCATTGAGCGGGCTGTCCCAGCAACCATTCTCATAGCTGCATATACATCGTTTGCATTCATATCTTGCATCTTCTCTTCAGCAATCTTCTTAACATCTTCCCACGTTAATGTTGCAACTTTAACCCTGTTTGGTTCTGCAGAACCCTTTTTGATTTTTGCTGCTTCCTTAAGCATCTCAGAAACAGGGGGACTCTTGATAATGAAGTCAAAGGACCTATCGCTATACACTCTCACTATAACAGGCAATAGCTTGCCTTGCTTGTCCTGAGTAACAGCATTAAACTTTTTACAAAATTCCATTATATTGACGCCCTTAGCGCCTAAGGCAGGTCCTACAGGAGGTGCTGGAGTAGCCTGCCCTCCCCTTACAAGCAATTGTATTGTCCCAACCAGTTCTTTCTTCGGCATTATTAGCTTATTTTTTCAACTTGTGTAAAATCTACTTCCACTGGCGTATTTCTCCCAAAGATAGGTACAATGACCCTTAACTTCTTCTTGTCTTCTATGATTTCGTCTATTGTTCCAATAAAGTCTTGGAATGGACCATCCACAATTTTAACGCTTTCTCCTTTATAAAAAGTCAATTCAAGCTTTTCCGGACTTTCTTCCAATTCATGGGCTTTGCCAAGCAATTTACTTATTTCTTCCTTGTCCAAGGGTTGTGGGTTACCGGAGGCATCCGTCAAGAAACTGATAACATTAGGGATTCTGTTAATGTCATATATCATTTCAGGAGTCAACTCATCAACTTCTATGAACATATATCCTGGCATAACGTTTCTTTCTTTTCTTATTTTCTTCCCTTGCCTCTGGGTATAAATTTTTTCCTTAGGTATGAACACCTGAATTA
>JAJRPU010000065.1 GCA_024280615.1 Bacteroidota bacterium
AAGCCAAAATGTGGATTGTTTCGCAGATATATGAGACCCTTGTTTCAGTTGATTCAAATATGAATCTTGTTTCTGAATTAGCAACCAGATGGGAAGTTCTTGACAGTGGCAGACGATATAGGTTTTATCTAAGGCAGGGCATCAAGTTCCAAAACAGTGAGAGCACACTGACCGCCCACGACGTAGCGGCATCATTCTATCGGCTCATAGACCCTGAAGTGGCAGCTCCCGGAGCATGGATATTCAACAATAGAGTTAGAAAAGATTCTCCCTTCGTTGTAATCAACGACTCCATAATAGACATTTACCTTGAGGAACCTTTCGCTCCATTTATATACATGCTCACAATGCCCTACGCAAGCATTATCTCCCGCCAGACTCTCACCACACACTACAAAAACCTTCACCGATATGCAGATGGCACCGGTCCCTTTAAATTGCAAACATGGCAGGAAGAAGCCCTTATACTAACTAAAAACCCTAACTACTGGAAGAAGGATATTCATGGGAACCCACTGCCTTATATTGACGGGGTAATCTTTTCTTTTATTACTGACCCACAGGTTGAATTGCACATGTTTTTACAGAACAATCTTGATTTTATTACTGCTGGGTCTCCCTCTGTCCTTAATAAAATAATGGATAGAACTGGTAAGATTCACAAAAACATTCTGGAAATTGCCACTCCTGTTAAGCATAATTTCCTTAACACTGAGTATCTCGGTTTTCTTCTTGATTCAAATGCACTTGACCCGAATCATAGCGTCCTGCTAAATCCGCTTGTAAGGAAAGCCCTTTCCCTTGCTATTGACAGAGTCCAACTTATTAACACAAGCAAATATGGTTTGGGCAGTGCTATAACCCCCGGATTTGTCCATTCTGGCATGTGGACCTCTCCAGAAACAATCCCATCGTTTGAGCCAGTGCTTGCTGCTAAACTGCTTGCCAGAGCGGGCTATCCGGGCGGCAAAGGATTCCCAGAATTAACAATTTACACACCACCCTCATATCTGGACTATATGATGATTGTTCAGAAACAATGGGAAGACCATCTGGGCATTAAGGCGAACATAGAAGTTATGCAGCCGGGAACACTAAGAGAAATGATGGTTGAAGGGAAATTACCCATATTCAGAGGTTCATGGATAGCAGATTACCCTGACCCAGAAACTTTCCTCGTTGTTTTTTACAGCCAAATGCCTGCCCCCCCAAACTACACAAGATTCAGAAATCCGCTTTTTGATAGCCTGTATAATCAAGCACTCAAAACTTTTGACGAAGCCCAAAGACACGAATTGTATAAAAGAATGGATAGCATAATCATTGACCAGGCTCCTGTTATTGTATTATTCCACGATCAAGCTCTAAGGCTTCTCTCCAAAAGGGTAAAAGGCTTTAAAATAAACGATATGGGAATGTTTAATCTTGAGTATGTTAGCATTACCAAATAAAGCGATGATATGGATAAGGCTCCTTTGATTGGCGTTTATAAGAAACTATGTCCTGTTTGTGGCAAAGAGATAGACAATGACCGGCTATGGATGGGCTTGCCCTGCAGGAAATGTGTCCCCGAGCCAGTTCCTCCTAACACTAAGCTGAACAAAGGACTATTCAAAAAATTTTATGAAACACAGCAATTAACCACCCAATTCTCCGAATTCTTCAAGCAAGCAACTGGCTTTAACATAGCCCGACTACAAGTGCTATGGACAAAACGTTTTTTTCTAGGCGAATCCTTCGCCATAATGTCTCCGCCAGGACTGGGCAAAACAACTTGGGGCTTAACGCTAAGCTTATTCATCAATGGAAAGGTTTTAATACTTGTTCCGACCAGACTACTCGGCGAACAAATTTCAAATAAGCTCTCCCAATATGCCACACAAACAAACTCAAACAAAAGAATTTTATTCTATAAAAGCTCAACAAGAATTAAGAAACAATACGATAATGGCGAATATGACATACTAATTGGAACAACCAGATTTTTTTATGCACACCTAAAAGAATTAAAACAGATACCCTTCTCATTTGTATTCATTGACGACGTGGATTCTTTCCTTAAGCAACCGCGCAGTGTGGAAAGATTAATGACTTTCCTAAACGTCCCTGACAGACTAATTAACCGGGCTACAGAGCCCAACCTGCCTATTGACGAACTTAACAGACTCTATGAACAGGCTCAACGCTTCATAAACAAGCAACTTGTTATTTCATCAGCTACCCTAAAACCTCGTCCAGCTCAAATCAGGCTCTTCAAACGATTGTTGGGTTTTGATATTCAAAAAAGTATAACCACCCTTAGACAAATCAATGATGCCAAAAAGGAATGCAATACTTTAGACGAAATAGTGAAAACGACTATTGAGATAATAAAGCAAGTTGGCAATGGGGGGCTGGTATTCCTGTCTCCAATGCTCGGAAGCAAATATCTGGACTCAGTTCTTGAATATTTAAGAAACAATGGCATAAATGCTATATCCTATGCTGATTATGATACAGCAGAGTTAATAGAGATAATGCAGTCTGGAAAATTTGACGTTGTAGTGGGAATTGCCCATGCAATGAACCCACTGGTCAGGGGAATAGACTTGCCAACAGTCTTGAAATACGCTATATTTCTTGAACCGCCAGTATTCCTATTTCCTTTGAAGCAGGAACCTATTCCGTCCCGATTATATGTCCTGTTAATAAACCTTGTGAATGCCTTACCTGAAGAGCTGCGAACAACCGCATTTTCCTGGATACAATTCCTGAAAGATAAGAGGCACATGAGTGCTCAAGCAGTAGAGCGAAACCCAACTTTAAAAGCCAGATTGGAACAAATTGCATTCCAACTACAACAATGGCTTAATGACCCTGAAATTCAAGATAAACTGAATGAATCGGACGACATCTTCCTGAAATTTATTGATAACCAATGGCACATAATAATTGGCGATGCGACTAGTTATGTGCAGGCATCGGGACGCACCAGCCGGCTCACACCACATGGCTTAACGGAAGGATTATCAATTGTTTTATACACTGAGCCCAAAGCAATGAAAAGCCTTGAAAAACGTTTAAATATTTTCTTTCCGTCCACTCACTTCCAGTTTGAAGACTTAGATGAACTTGACTTGGAAGAAATCAAGAAAAGACTTATTGAATCCCGACGGGAAACCACCGAACGCAGTAGACCTTCATTTTCTTCAACCCTTGTGATAGTTGAATCACCTACTAAGGCAAGGACCCTCGCTTCATTCATAGGGACTCCACAAATGCGAAAAGCAGACGGCGTCATTGCCTATGAAGTGCCAGGGGCAGACAGAATGTGGATATTCACCGCTTCACTTGGACACATAACAGACCTTGTTACTGATGAAGGCTATTGGGGGGTTCGCCTTGGAGGCAATGAAGGATTCCTCCCGATTTACAACACTATCAAGCACTGTGATACTGAAAAGGGCAGAATTCAGTTCACTGACGATGACCCTCCCAAAGCCTGTCGTCAAAAGACAATTTCTGACAAAAAAGAAATAATTGACGGATTAAGGAAATTAGCCTTTCAAGTGGACCAAGTCATCATTGCCACCGACCCTGACACGGAAGGCGAAAAAATTGGTTTTGACAACTGGCATGCCATAAGACCTTATCAACCCAACATTTTAAGAAGCGAATTTCATGAAATAACGCCAACAGGTTTTAAGAAAGCCATTCAACAAGCCAGAATAGTCAACTTTGATTGGGTCAAAGCACAGATTGCCCGTCGAATAGCAGACAGATGGGTTGGTTTCTACTTTTCGCAGTATCTCTGGCAAAAATTCAAAAACACATTCCTATCTGCCGGAAGGGTTCAGACTCCCGTGTTAAAATGGGTCATAGACAGAACATTAAAGGCACGCACTAAAGTGCCTGTCATAACATTCAAAATACAAGACCTCTATTTTGAATTGCCAGCACAAAACAAACAGGACGCTCTTAGTAAAATTAACCTTCTCAAAAAAGCAAGCGTCACATTCAGCGAAGAAACAATCATTCAAAAAAATCCTGCTCCTCCATTCACCACGGACAGAATCTTACAAGAAGCCAACACTTTATTAAAAATAGATGCCAACACCACAATGAAATTATTACAAGAACTCTTTGAAAACGGCTTAATCACCTACCACAGGACGGACAGCACACATGTCTCAAACACAGGAATCTATGCCGTAGCAAAACCCTACATCATAGAAACAGCAGGCGAAGAATACTTCTATCCCAGACAATGGGGTGAAGAAGGCACCCACGAAGCAATCAGACCAACCAGACCAATCTCTCCAGATGACCTAAAGGTCCAAATCTCCTCCGGATTATATAATTTTTCCGAGCCTCAAAAGGCACTTCAACTCTATGAGCTTATCTTTCACTGGTTCCTCGCTTCTCAATCCTCTCCCGCTAAAGTTGTGCAAAGAACACTGTCAATAAAATCACCTGACGGTAACACTCTGGCTCAAAAACCTGTTACTATAAAAGTTGAATTTGATGGATACTTGAGATTTGCAGGCAGGTTTATTCGCCTTGAACAGATTAATCCTTCCCAACCATTGAAAATCTCAGGCATAAAAACCACATATAAATCTGTGGAACCACCTTTCACACAGGGCGAGCTAATCAAAACAATGAAGGAACGCAAACTAGGACGCCCATCTACATACGCCAAAATAGTTGAAACTCTTATCAACAGGAAATATGTAACCGAACACCGCGGACACCTATATGCTACCAAATTGGGAATGCAGGTTTATAAATGCCTCCTTCAAGAATGTCCTATTGAACCTAAAAAACGACACCTCTTGTCCGAAGAATTTACAAGGGAATTGGAAGAGCTAATGGACAGAATCAGTGAAGGTAAAGAAAGGCTCCAAAACGTCCTAAACAAGTATTTCACTATTTTGAACCTGAAACCTGTCAGGAACCGATTTCAACACGCTCACAGACTGGATTCCGATTAGTCCGGCTTATTTTTAAAAAAAGGAATTGTTTTTTCTTTTGGATTGGGGGCTTCTCTTTCGCTATCATAATCGTCAAAAGCACTGTCATTGCTTTCTGGTATTAGTCCAGGAATGCTTTTCTGTCGCCTAATATAGGATGGTTCCTGCTTCTTTATTCTTCTCAATTCTTCAGCACTCAGGTTCTTTGTTTCCTTCGCCTCCTTCTTTGTAGGAATAGATGAATGTATAGCACTATCGTCGTATCCCATAGACATGCCTACAAAATCATGCTCCGCATTTCCTTCCACAGAATGAGCATTTTCATCTTCTCTTTTATCCCATAACAACTCCTTGTCTTCTGAGTCCTCTTTGTTATCCACCACCTCTATGATAAGTAACATAGCGCTTTTTTCTGGCAAATGATGGGCGGAACCCATAGCAACCAAAAACTCGGCATCCGGCGATTCGTTTTCCAAACGCCTCTTTAACGTATGAATAATACTTCCCGTAACATCAACAGAAGGATGCCAGAGAAATGCCACGAACATAGCAGATGCTCTCTTCAGGTTAAGAATATGCTTCAGATAAGGATGAGAGCTGATCTGTTCAAACATCTCATCCAAATCTGGTTTGTCTATTTTTGATTGAATACTTATTCCAACATGGGCTTCTTTTCCTCGTCCGAATAACATTCCCAATTCACCCGGCTTAATAGAGAAATACAACCTGGGATTGCACGAATAAATTATGCCTTGAATTATGTTTTTTATGAAATTGTTTCTATCTTTCAATATATCTTCAAATCGCTTTTCCGCAACTGCTATGTTATCATTATCAATTACTATTACGGCACTTACATGCTTCTTTACTTCTTCAATTGCTTTATCTGCTATTTGCCTAACTCGTTTTCCTGATGGACTGAAAGGATAAAGCAATATAGCAATTGATGAAACATTTGTCTTGTCTTTAAGCAATTCCTCTGCTATTATGGGCAGTGCTCCACTACCAGTGCCCTTTCCCACACCAGCAATGAAAAAGACCATCTCAGT
>JAJRPU010000066.1 GCA_024280615.1 Bacteroidota bacterium
GGATCCCAGAATAATATGACAGTGTAAAGTGACTTAACGCCATGTAAGGATATATACCTTCCTGCAGTGTCTTTCAGAACTATCTCAGGTGCCACTTTGCCAATCATAGTATATTTAATCATTTGAGCGTCAAATAAGATTTTAGACAGGGTCACTGAGTCCACCCATGGTGTCTTCCCTGTGGCATAGAAACTATCCACTATGCAGACATACACATTTTCCATTCCCATTATTCTGGAACGGGCATACTTGTTAAGCAATGTTGCGGACCAGTATTTGAATGCCGTTGGATTCTTTTCAGAAGCCTTAATGATACGTATTGCAGCGTTACATTGAGAATCGGGAACTATAGGCACTATTCTGTCAAGATAGGTCATCACTTTATTGTGCAGGACAGGTGTTCTCAAATAAGATGGGTCGCTTAAGTCAATACCATCAAAATAATGATAATAAGCATATTTCCAGATTTCTTCTGGGTCTTCAATGGTGTCTGGGATATTGGGCAAATAAATCAATTTAATCAATTTAGCGAAGAAGGTGTTTGGATTTTTCTTTGCAAGGTCTTTTCCGAAAGTAATTATTATTGAGTCTGCTCCAGCCACACTGTCTTTATACAACTGTGCTGCCTTCTTGTTGTATTCATAAAACAGCTGATTATCTAACGAACCTTTAACCTCCATTGAGAGGATAGGGTTGTCAGGGTCAAAGGTTAGACTGAATTTCTGGTCGTTTTGCGGTACAAGGAATTCAATGAATACAGTGTCATTGGGATAGTAAGCAATGTAAACTCCAGTAGCAAGCGTAGAATCTCCTTTTACTATGCAGGTGTTTTTCTTGACTTCAAAAGTGTCAAAAACCAACTGTTTATCACCAAAATAGTATGCAATTATGCACTTTTCACTTTTGAGAGGTTTAGTTGTTTTAATAACAATATTGTATTGGGCATAAGCTGTTGTAGTTATTGTCATTGCAACAAATCCGACCAGTCCTAAAATTCCTTTCCAGTTCACTCTTCTCATTTTTGTGCAAATTTATAATGCAACTTAGTGTAAGTTTGTGATTGAATAAACGCAATAACTGTGCCAAATGTTGCAGACCTGATAAATTGGCTTAATCAAGTGTTCCCTTTTTCATTCGCCGAATCCTTTGATAATGTAGGGTTATTAGTTGGTGACCACAGTGCCCCGTTTGATTCCATTGCCCTCACATTTGATATTACGCCGGAAGCCGTTCAACAAGCAGTTGCATTAAACACAAAAGTTTTGATTAGCCATCATCCTGTCATATTTCACGGTTTAAAGACGATAACTCCATCTGAAAGAAACCAGAGGGCTATTATGACTGCAATAAAATATGGCATTAATTTAATTGCCATGCATACCAATTTGGATAGGGCGATAGGTGGTGTCAACGATGTTCTTGCCCAACGACTGGGTTTAAAAAACATTATGCCACTTTCGGAAAGGGAAGAAATTCCTCATTTTATACGCATTGGAGAAATGCCTCAAGCAATGCCGGTGGGTGAATTTCTTCAGTGGGTGTGCGTTAGACTAAACACTAAATTCCTGAGACACAATAGTCCCACAAATGAAATAGTCAAGCGGGTTGCCGTCTGTGGTGGCTCCGGTTCTCAGTTCTGGCGGGAAGTTAGTCAGGCAAATGTTGACGCTTTCATCACTGCAGACGTTAAATATCATACATTCTGGGACGCTCAAGATTCACTATTCATCATTGATGCTGGACACTACGAAACAGAAGTTCCAGTGCTTCAGAGCCTCAGAAATCAACTTTTGGAAACTTTTAATGTCCCTATTCACTTAATTCATTCAGAGAACCCAGTTAAATATTTTGTCTATGACGACACAGGAAACAACTAAGGAAACAAAGGCTGGACAAGTAACGGTTGAACAGAAATTAAGATTGATTTACAAAGTCCAAGTTATTGACTCCCGACTTGCCGAAGTGGAAAACCTAAAAGGCGAACTGCCTCTGGAAGTCAGAGACCTCAGAGATGAAATAGAAGGACTTTACAAGCGATTGGAAAAACTAACAGAGGAGAAGAAAAGGCTTGAAAAAGAATTATCTAATGAACAAAACAAGAAGGAAGAGCTTAAGATTAAATTGCAAAAATTAGAAGAAAAGATTAAGAATGTAACCACGTCAAAGGAATATAACGCTCTTGAAAAGCAAATTGAAAATCAAAAACTGGATATTGATTTAGCAAATAAACACATCGCTGAATTAACTCAGGAAATCCAAGTTCTTGAAGAGAAGATAAAGGCAACACAGGAAAAAATTCAAGAACTTCAGAAGAAGCTTGAAGAAAAGGAAAAGGAACTGGAAAGTGTCATTGCCGAAACAGAAAAAGAAGAAAACTTCTTGAAAGAGCTGAGAGAGAAAGCAGTTGAAGACGTTACTAAGGTTGAGGAAAGACTATATAGAGCATATGAGCGGATCAAGAATAAGTATAAAAACAGGCGAGCAGTCGTTACCTTTGAGCGTTCAGCCTGTGGTGGTTGCTATATGTGGGTGCCCCCTCAAAGACAGCTGGAAGTCCGCAAAAGAGACACTATATATACCTGTGAAAATTGCGGAAGAATATTCATTGACGAAGAACTGGCTAACGATGTGGAAAAAGAATTTGAAGAGATTTTAAAAAACTTCTCTGTTTAAGGAAACTTTTTACTAACCATACGCAGTTGCCAGGGATGGTTTTTTTTTCGTGATTTAAGTAAGTTTTTATGATTTTATCTTAATTTTTTCATCAAACACTTCCATTGCTCTCTTCACTGTATCATCCATGTCGTAGTATCTATACTCTGCAAGCCTGCCTAAGAGAATAAGGTTTTTGTAGTCCTTAGCAATTTCCAGGTATTTGAAATATATTTCCTTTCCGCCCTCTGTGAACAACGGATAGAAAGGAAGGTTCTTGCCATATTCATATTCCTCAGGAAATTCATATGCAATGACTGTGTATGGAACATCCAGCGGATGAATATGCTTGTATTCCGTGATGCGAGTGAATTCATACTCAAGGGGATAGTTTACCTGTGCAACTGGTTGAAATTTATCTCTATATATCACTTCCCACTTAAACCGTAATGACCGGTATGGTAAGTGTCCAAATTTGTAATTAAACAGGTCATCTATTGAACCAGTATAGATTAGCAAGCCCTTAAATTCCTGTCCGTCAAGATAAATTTTTCCATTTTCAAGTTTGATAAGTTCTTTATGATGCGTGTTTAGTAAAACGAATATGTTTTTGTGTGTGGCTATGTTCCTGATCAGTGTTGTATATCCCAACTTTGGTACTCCCTGATATGGGTCATTGAAGTATCTATCGTCTCTACTAAGAACAACAGGGACCCTGGCAAGAACATCAGCAGAGAGCTCCTCTGGTTTCCTTCCCCATTGTTTAGAAGTATAACCATAGAAAATCTTTTCATAAACTAAATTGGCAAGGAATTGCAAGTCAGCATCCTCTGCATTCATAAACTCCTTAATGGGAATCCGTGAACCATATTCATATTTATCCAACAATTTATTTTCCAGGCGCTTAGCAAGTTCCTCAGGCAATAGGGCATACAAAGCGTTAAAGTTAAAAGGTATAGGAACATATTTGCCGTCTATCCAACCCATCACACGATGCTGATAATAATCCCATTCAGTGAAGCGAGATAAATATTCCCACACTTCTTTAAATGGCGTATGAAACAAATGGGGTCCATATTTGTGAACTCTAATGCCAGACTCGTGAACATAGTCATAGCAATGTCCTCCAACGTCCGAGTTCTTCTCTATTATCAAGACCCTTTTATTAAGCACTCTTGCTATATGTTCAGCCACAACTGAGCCTGCTAAACCTCCACCAACAACCACATATTCAAATTCCGTTATCCAACTCATTACCAAACCTTTTCTTTCTAAACTACTGTTTGTGTTTTGCTATTCTCTTGTAATGTTTTCTAACTCTGAACGAGTCCTTTGCATTTATCCATATCAACTTGCTCCATTTACGCAATTCCAACTTACCCCAGATCTTTGAGGGTCTAAAAACATTTTCAACGGGAATGTCGTCATACACCCGGCCATCTCGTCCCGCGAATGCCGACAAAAACACATTCGGTGCAAAGGGAATGGGTTCAGGAAGCAATTCTAAGTATTTCCTTAAAGTTTCCGCCTTCATCAATCGGAAGGGTATATTCGGGTCTCGCAATGGGGCTCCAAACAGGTAGCGAGACACGAACCTTGCACCGGGCGTAACAATCCTTTTCCTGAACCAGTGTTCTTGGCGTCCAGCTCTCCACCCCTGAATAAAATCTCCTTTGTCCCTGTTGTTCCACAATTTAGCAAATTCTGTAGGCGGAATTGGATTATCACTATCTGCCTGTGCCACCCACTTAGCTCCCATATCAATTGCCTTTTTATATCCCTTAACAATAGTTGGTCCGTGTCCCATATTAGTATGTGTATCCACTATTAATTCCGGGATTTGTTGTTCAAGAGATTTTAAAACTTCAAATGTGCGGTCCTTTGAACCGTCATCTATAACAAGCATTCTAAATCTGTTAGGTCCAATCAAGTCTCTTAAAACTTCAATCCACTGTTTTACAACATCTGCAATCCCTTCTTCTTCATTATATGCTGGCATCACAAGAACAAGGTCCAAATCTTCTCTACTCATATAGATGCAGTTTATCTTTAAAATAATGCAATGTTTTTCTCAAACCTTCTTTTCTGGGAACTTTGGGCTCCCAATTTAACAGCTGCTTCGCCTTAGTAATGTCTGGACGTCTTCTTTTAGGGTCATCCTGAGGTAATGGCTTAAATACTATAGGGGAATTGGAACCTGTTATTTCAAGAATTTCTCTTGCAAAATCAATTATTTTAACTTCCTCGGGATTGCCTATATTAACCGGTTCATGATATTTAACTCTCATCATTAGCCGCCATATACCTTCAATAAGGTCATCCACATAACAAAACGAACGAGTTTGTGAACCATCTCCATAAACAGTCAATGGTTCCCCTTTCAATGCTTGGGTAATAAAATTGGGTAGTACTCTACCATCATTTAGTCTCATCCTCGGACCATATGTGTTAAATATCCTAACAATGCGGATATCCAGGTTATAAAGTCTTTTATAAGCCATTGTCATCGCTTCCGCATATCTTTTCGCTTCGTCATATACGCTTCTGGGTCCAATGGGATTGACCCGTCCCCAATATGTTTCCGGCTGTGGATGAACTTCAGGGTCACCATAGACTTCAGAAGTGGATGCCAGCATAAAAGTTGCCCCCTTTTCCTTAGCTAGATTAAGCATATTATAGGTTCCTTCTGAACCAACTCGCATAGTTTCTATAGGCAAAGCATAATAATCCTTCGGACTGGCAGGAGAGGCAAAATGGAAAACATAATCAATTTCCTCTTTAAGGTCAAGCGGTTCAATGACATCATGCTCAATAAAAATAAATTCTTGTTCATTGGCTAAATGCTTAATGTTCTCCTCTGTTCCCGTGATGAAATTATCAACCCCAATAACTCTAAAGCCTTCTCTAAGTGCCTTGTCAACTAAATGGGAGCCGAGAAAGCCAGCTGCTCCAGTAATCAGAACAGTCCTCTTATTCATTCTACAATAACTGGTTTTCTACCTATGCTAAAGTAAGTAAATCCTTCTTTTTCCATAAAATCAGGTTCGTAAAGATTCCTGCCGTCAAAGACAACCTTTCTTTTCATCAATTGCTTCATCTTTTCAAAGTCTGGTCTCCTGAATTCAGCCCATTCAGTATGTATGACAAGGGCATCAACACCTTCCAAAGCATCATACATATTTTGTGAATAATAAATTTTATCTCCCACTTGTTTTCTCACATTATCAAGAGCGGCGGGGTCCCACCCTCTAATTTTAGCACCCCTTTCCAAAACTCTTTGTAATGTCTTCAATGCGGGGGCTTCCCTTATATCATCAGTTTCCGGCTTAAAAGAAAATCCCCAAAAAGCCAAGGTCTTGCCGGACAAATCTTCTCCAAAATAGTTGAATATTTTTTCAGCAAACCGTTGTTGTTGAATATGATTTATCTTGTCCACAGCCGGAGTCAATAAAAACTCTACCCCAACTTTTTGTGCCTGCCTATGGAATGCTTTCACATCTTTGGGGAAACAACTGCCCCCATATCCAACGCCCGGATATAGAAAATGCTTTCCTATACGAGGGTCCAGACCCATTCCGAGTCTGACCTTCATAATATCGGCACCGACAGCCTCACACAACCACGACACCTCATTGATGAACGAAATTCTCATTGCCAGAAACGTATTAGCAGCGTATTTTGTCAACTCAGAACTCCTAATATCCATTGTTATAATCGGATTTCCTTGTCTTACGAAGGGTTCATATAGAAATTTTAAAATGGCTTCTGCTCGCTCGCTATCAGTCCCTATAACCACTCTATCAGGTCTCATAAAATCCTCCACTGCTCGTCCCTCCCTCAGAAATTCTGGATTAGATGCCACATCAAAAGGAGCATCTGTCAACGATGATATTATCTCCTTCACTCTCTCCGTCGTTCCCACGGGAACAGTACTTTTAGTAACCACAACTGTGTAGCCATCAAGTAATGGGGCAATGTCCTCAGCAACTTTAAAAACTACAGATAGATCAGCATCTCCAGAAGGTAAGGGGGGAGTTGGCAACGCAAGGAATATAACATCTGCCTGTGGAACAGCATCCTTCAAGGCAGTGGTAAACCTCAAGCGTCCAGACCTTAGATTCCTCTCAAGCAACACATCTAAGTCCGGTTCATAAATGGTAGCTATCCCCTGTTTAAGCTTAGAAATTTTTTCCTCGTCAATGTCTACACACCAGACATCATTTCCCATTTCGGCGAAACAAACACCTGTAACAAGCCCTACATAACCAGTACCTATAACTGTTACTTTCATTTCTATCGCTAAATTTTACTGTTTCAAAATGCGAATTTAAGGCAAACCTAACTTCTTTAGATACTCACCAGCCAATAATTTATATGGACTATCCCCATGCAATCGGACCAGTTTACTAAACCAATTCAGAGCACTCTCAATGTCTCCTCGCTCCAAGTCAATTATTGTAAGTTGATATAAAGCATCATCTACAAGAAGCAATTGAGGATTGGTCTCTACCATTTCAACCAAAAGGTCATATGCCCTTTCAATGTTTCCCGTAACATTTTTTTCAAACAAAGCCTGAAGGTATTTCAATTCATCTTTTAAAGATGAAAATTGTGCCTCTTGTATCATGGAATCTACATAAGCCATAAAAAGAAGTGTGTCTCTGAGTTTATAAGCATACCAAGCCTTAGCGTAATAAACGAGAGCCAAAGAGTCATCACGATACTCTTTAATGAACTGGATTAGCGAGAGGGCATCATTAGCTTGATATCTGGAAGGTCCTCCAGCAATAAGTTCTAGTTGATAAAGAGCCCATCCAAAATCCCCATTAGCAAAAGCCGATTCGGCAAGCTTATATCTTGCTTCAAGGCTTTTTTCAAGGTCTGGAGCCTCTCGTTCCGCTTGCATGTATTCAAGAATAGCCTCTGACAACAACCCATTAACAAAGTATATATCCCCTCTTGTTAAATGATATTCATATCTCTGAATCCTCTTTGGCTCAAAGAACGGTTTATACCTATCAAGAACGCTAATTGCTGAATCTGGCATTTTTAAATACACTCCTATAATATATGCAAAATCTTTCACTGTTTGCGAACTAATTCGGCTCTTCAGAAGCTTAGCATAATCAAAAGCTAGTTGTTTAGCAATGTCCGGTCTATACTCGGAACTATTAAAAAGAATTTCTTTTCTAATCGCCAGCTTCCTTTCTTTTGCAAGCCATTTATATGGTCCTGCACCATTCTCTTCAACCCATTCATAAGCCCTTAGAGCAACATTTAATAAACCTTCTTTTTCCCATTTTTGTCCAATGTCATATACTTTTTTGCCACGAGCAGATTTTTTCTTATCTAAAGCGATAGCAAACTTAATAGCCCTATCCTCATCTCCCGTCGTGGCATACCATAGCACCGCTGCTTCCTGCACCTTGTCCCCAGCCCCTTTGGATAACAAAGTATTCAAAGCCAGAGAAAATGACCTCCTTTTCAAACTATCGCCAGCCCACTGACGCATCAACTCCTCAACGGCAGGCATAAAAGCAGGCTCCCTGTTCAATTGCTCAAGATACGTTTTAGCGACTTCATACCAGAGACCCTGACGCTCGTAAACCCTTGTTATATCAAGCAGAAAAGCACCTTTTCCAACCTTGTCTTCTCCTTTTTTGTATATGAAGACAGCCAAATCCCATTGCTTTAAGTCTTCTGCAAATCGTCCATATTTAGCAATTTGAGCAGCATCCTCAGGGAGAAGTTCAGCAATTGTTTTCAATACCTTTTTTCTTTTTTTATCAGACGTAACAACATATTTCAATATCCAAGCAGTTAAGCTTCTCTTATGCTTTTTTAGGTAAGCATCAACCTGTTTAATCATGGAGAGTGTGTCTCCGCTAAGTAGATATGTTTTCCCTAGGAGAGCCAGGGCATCCTCGGAAGGATTTCTTGCCATTTGGTCCTCAAGAACTTCAATAGCCTTGCCATATTCACCTGCAGCGATTAACCTTTCTGCCTTATCTATTCCTTGCCTACTTGTTTCTATTCTAACCTGAGCATTTAGAATGAAACTACTCAAGAACCACACCAACAATGCTATTATCAACCGCATCGTCCATATCAACGCAACCCCTTGTTTCGTTTATTACATTACATTTATCTTTGTATAATTAAAACCTAAATAAAATTATGTATCCATGCGAACCAAGATAAACAAGCTGATGGCAATCTTTTTGGCAGCGACCATATTGTTCCCTGTCTCCATTACACAAAGCAATGCTCAAAATCTTGATAAAAAATCAAAAAAGAAGATTAAAAAATACCTAAAGAAAGCCTGGAAACCACTAACAGAACAGCCCCCTAACTTCAAAGAAGCACATGAGTATTTGGACGAAATCCTTAAGATATGGAATGGAGAGCCGCAGACCAATGCAATCATTGGTATTGAGTTTATGATCGGACCTGAAAAAACAAAATCCATAAGATATTTCAAAACAGCAATTAAAAACGGACAGGTAGAACGAGATTTCCCCAAAGAAATATATCTCCTGCTGGGATGGGCATATCACTTGGCTCACAATATGGATAGTGCAGAATACTACTATCAAGCATATCGTAATCAATTGACACCTACGGAAAGAGAACAACGCGAAACTTGGAATATAATTTATATTGCTCTTTTTAGCAGATTAGAGGAACTTACCTATAGACAAACCGTCACATTTTCTAATCCAGTAAGCTTCGTGGACAAGCGAATTGAAGAAGTCAAATATGGCAGGGAACTAATGAAAAATCCTGTTCCCGTTGAAATCAAAAATCTTGGACCTCAGGTCAATTCACCCTATCCCGAATATGCTCCCATTATTACAGCAGATGAGTCAACTATTTATTTCACTGCACGGCGTCCTGAAAATGTGGGCAAAAAAGTTGACCCTTATGATGGACTATACTTTGAGGACGTTTGGGCAACACAAAAACAAGACGACGGAACATGGGGAAAGGCATACAATTTGGGACCACCCATCAATGATAAAGAACACGAATCGGTCATAGGGGTTTCTCCGGACGGACAGACAATTTATATATATAAGAGTGAAAATGGGGGAGACATATACGTTAGCCATCTTAAAGGCGACAAATGGACCAAACCAAAGCCTCTTCCCAAACCCATCAATTCAAAGTATTCAGAGAAAAGTATAGCTATATTCCCTGACGGCAAAAGAATGCTTTTCGTAAGCACCAGACCGGGAGGCTATGGCGGTAGAGATATTTGGATAGCAGAAAAGAACGAAAAAGGCAAATGGAAAAAGGTTTACAATGCCGGTCCCACCATTAACACACCTTATGATGAAGACGGTATATTCCTACATCCGGACGGAAAAACTCTTTATTTCAGCTCAAAAGGACACAAAACAATGGGAGGATATGACATTTTTAAGACAGTCTTTGAAAACGGGAAATGGACTGAGCCGGTCAACTTAGGATATCCTGTTAACACTGCTGGGGATGACATTTATTTTGTGATTTCCTCTGACGGAAAACGTGCCTACTATGCCTCATACAGAGACGACTCACAAGGGGAAAAAGACCTTTACGTAATGGAATTTAAAACTGAAGAGATTGAAGCCAAGTTGGAAAAGAAGAAATTGACCTTGCAAGAGAAAGCCAAGTTGCCACTACTGGCTTTCAAACCAGCTTCCCCCATCACTCTGGTTAAAGGCTTTGTTTATGACTCTCTCACCAAGGACCCATTGGAAGCACATGTTATAGTTCTTGATAATGCTACTGGGGACACCGTCAGGAGTGTAACTTCAAACTCTGTAACCGGTAAGTTTGTTGTCACCCTAACTCCGGGCAAAAACTATGGTCTGGCAGTGACTAAGGAAGGATACCTGTTCTATTCAGCAAACTTTGATATTCCTTCAGATGCCCAGTATAAGGAAGTTAACCTAAAAGTTCCTTTAATTCCGATTAAAAAAGGGGCTGTTGTTGCATTGCGAAACATTTTCTTTGAATTTGACAAAGCTGATTTGAAACCCGAGTCTTATCCTGAACTTGACCGTGTCGTTGAATTGATGAAGCAATATCCTAACATCAAAGTAGAGATAGCTGGGCACACCGATAGCATTGGTTCTGATGCATACAATCTGCGATTGAGCCAGCGTCGTGCCGAAGCAGTGGTTAAATATCTAGTCAGTAAAGGTATTGACCCATCCAGATTAATCGCTAAGGGCTACGGCGAAAGCCAACCTATAGCACCTAACAGCACAGAGGAGGGAAGGGCACTCAACAGGCGAGTTGAGTTCAGGATTATTGAAGACTAAATTGCCGTCCCATTTAAGGGCTTCCTTTTATCTTTGGCTTAATAAACTTATGCTATTATGTCGCTTGACCCAGCCTCTTGGCACGGATATACACAGCGAGGATGGATAGAAGTTATTTGTGGTCCAATGTTTGCTGGCAAAACAGAAGAATTAATCCGGCGAGTTAAAAGATGCTTGCTAGCAAATCAAAAAGTAGCTATTATAAAGCCTGATATAGATAAGAGATATAGTTCTGAAGACATCGTTTCTCACGAAGGAAGACAACTAAAAGCAATTCCCATAAAAGACATTAAGAAGGCTTATGATTTAATCTCGCCAGACCATGATGTGTTAGCAATTGACGAAGCGCAGTTTTTCTCTGAAGACATAGTGGAAGTGTCCACATATTTCGCCAACAGAGGCTTAAGGGTAATTGTTGCCGGTCTTGAAATGGACTATCGGGGATTTCCATTCGGTCCAATGCCTCAGCTCTTAGCCGTGGCTGACCACATTACTAAGTTGCACGCTGTGTGTGTCAGATGTGGAGCACCAGCTCTATTCTCTCACAGGAAAAGCAAGGAAGAAGGAGTAGTGGTCATAGGAAGCCTTGATAAATACGAACCATTGTGCAGAAGCTGTTTCCTAAAAGCAACCTCAAATGATTGACTTAAATGGATATAGAGCATTAGTTGGGGGGGCAACTCAAGGAATTGGGAAGGCAATAGCCATTGAATTGGCACGGACGGGGGCAGAAGTCTGGATAATAGGAAGGGATGAAGACAAACTTCAAAAAACCATTAGCGAGTTAAGACAATATGGCAAAGTAGGGGAATACTTAGTTGCTGACTATGACTTGCCTGCCTCGGTTGCCTCAGCAATAGACAAATTCTTTATTCACCATCCCGGAAAAGTTTTTCATATTCTAATTAACA
>JAJRPU010000067.1 GCA_024280615.1 Bacteroidota bacterium
ACTGGGTCTTCTTCGTATATATTATTTCCTGCCAGAAGGGAAAAGGCTGCTTTGGTGGTCATAGTATTTGTTTTATTACAAAGGTAAGAAATTAACGGCTGGCATTTATTAATATGCCTGATTTAGTGCTTAACAAACTTATCGGTAAATGTCCCATATTCAGTAATGGCGGTAACTATGTATATTCCACTGCGTAGTTTAGTGAGGGAATATGCTTTGTGTCCGGGTCTAATGCGTTCCGTGATGATAGTTTTGCCGTCTATTGAGGTGATGAGCAGGATTCCCGGAAATCGTGTCCAGACGTGGATTATGTTTCGTGCTGGGTCTGGGAACACCCATAGTGGCTTCTGCACAATTTCGGCACTGACGAACACAAGAGTTGAGTCATAGGCAACAGAGTCTTTGTTTATAATCCATTGGAGTGGGTCAACCTTCACGGAGTCCACTTTGTCTGGGATGTAAAAGCGTTTCAAAATGGCAAAATTATTCATAGGGATTTTGAGGTCTGTGTATGTGATGCCGTGGAAAACCCTTATTGGGACTGGAGTTGTGAACAGAGGCACAGAGGGATGAGCAGTTGATTGAATAATGGAGATGTAAAGGGAATCATTTTGCCAGTTCCATTTGACGTCATAGATTGGATAGCCTTCACCGTATATCCATTCATCAAAGAAATTGGTTAGGTCGGCACCTGTTCTGCGTTCAACGAATTGTTTAAATTCTTCTGTTGTGGAAGTGCTGAACCTGAAAGAATCTTGATATTCCCTCAGAACCCTAAGGAACACGGAATCGCCAAGTAAATATCTAAGTGTATGTATCACTGCTGCCCCTTTCCTGTAGGAGAGCCGTGAATCAAAGATTCTGCCTTCATCACCAATGAACTGGTCAGGAACATATACACTGCCATCGGGTCTGGACATAATTGATTGATGCCAGAAAGTCATTCTTGACCGAGCGACTTCTGGACCTGCCAAGTTCTCAAGTGCTATATATTCCCCATAGGAAGCAAAGCCTTCATTTAGCCATATATCATTCCATCTTTCGCATGTTACGTTGTTTCCGAACCATTGGTGCATCAGTTCGTGTGCTGTGAGGGTCATAAAAAAGAATCCTTGTGTGGTCATGGTTTGATGTTCCATACCGCCTGCGAAGGGAGCCATGCAGTGCCCATACTTCTCTTCATAAAACGGATATATGCCAAAGTAATTACTGAAAATTCGCATTAGCGGAGCCGTGGTGTCTATTTCTTCTTTAAAGGTTGCCAGGGTGGTTGGTGAGTAAATGTAATTAATGAAAGGAACTGAGATGCCATTGCCAAGGTCAATGTCAAAGCCATATTCAATGTATTTAGCCACTGAAACAGAGATGAGATAATAAGCTATTGGATAAGTGCTTTTCCAGACGAAGGTGTGCCAGTTGCCGGCTGTGTCAACACGTAGGAGTAAACCATTAGAACCGGCTAAGGTTCCCAGTGGAACGGTTATTTCAACCTGCACTGAATCTGCTTTGTCCTGCAGTTCCTGTTTGCAAGGGAACCAACCGAGTGCATCGTAAGGCTCAGTGAGAGAGTAAGTAACTCTTGTTCCCCATGTGGGAGATGTTTGGTTAAACAAACCCCGTTGGGCAGTGCCTTTGTAATAGAAATCGGCGACTATTTGATTTCCTGCATTGACTGACGATGGAAGTATAGCATCCCATTCAACGCCATTGTTAGTTATGTTAGTGATTAATTGTCCATTTATTTTAAGACTGTCAAGGGAGAGGACAGGGTCCAGTTCAAAGGAGAACGTGTCCAGTTGGGCAGTGGCAGTGGCATGGATAGAAACATGCCCTTCAATATATGTAGAGAGAGTATCCAGTTTAACTCGCAGATGATAGAAGTGAATGTCATATTTATTCATTCTTGCCCGGTGTTCAGGTGTCCCATTTTGGCTTCTTAACGATTGAAGCGCTTTTTTCTTCGTTTCGGAGCAAAGGACTGCAGGGTCCAAATCCTGTAAATCCTGTGCGTAAGCACTTGTTGAGGAAGTCATGGCAAAGATGCCAGTTAACAGTCCAGCGAAGAACCTTTGCATCTGCTTATTGTTTATAATGATAAAGTTATGCAGTTAAGTTGTTAGTAGATAATTTTGCCAAAAGTGAACGGAGATGGGTAATGAATTTGACGAGCGGATAGTTGGTGTTGCCTTAACTTTTGATGATGTTCTTCTTCTGCCGGCATATTCAGATGTGCTTCCTGCAGAGACGGATGTCAGGACAATGCTTACCCGTGAACTGCCTATGAGCATACCCATTATTAGTGCTGCTATGGACACGGTAACGGAAGCTCGGATGGCTATAGCAATGGCTCGGGAAGGCGGCATCGGGATTATACATAAAAACCTGAGCATTGAAAGACAAGTTGAAGAAGTAAAAAAGGTCAAAAGGGCTGAAAGCGGTAAGATTCTGGACCCCTACACGCTGGGACCTGACGACACTGTTCAGGATGCCCTTACACTAATGGATAAACACAAAATAAGTGGAATTCCCATAGTTGATAAGGATAAAAAACTTCTCGGATTGGTAACAAGGCGAGACTTGAGATTTGAAGAGAACAGGAGCCGACCACTGAAAGAAATTATGACGCCCGTTGATGAAATAATCGTTGCCCCTGTTGAAACAACCCTTTCAGAAGCAGAAAAAATCTTAAGGGAACATAGGATTGAAAAGTTGCCTCTTGTTGATAGCAAGGGCAGGCTAGCAGGTTTAATCACTTTCAAGGATATTAAACAATTAAGGCAATATCCCAATGCTAATAAGGATGAACTTGGGAGGTTGAGGGTTGGTGCCGCTGTCTCCGCCAAGCCAGATAAAGTCTTGGACCATGCCCGGGTCCTTGTGGATGCCGGTGTTGATGTCCTTGTAGTGGATTCAGCCCATGGACACACATATAACGTCATTGAGACAGTCCGAGTAATTAAAAGGAGTCTTGATGTTCAGGTGATTGCTGGGAACATAGCCACGAGGGAGGGAGCCCGAGCCCTTGTGGAGGCTGGTGCCGACGCCGTAAAAGTGGGTATTGGTCCCGGGTCAATATGCACTACGAGGATTGTTGCTGGAGTGGGAGTCCCGCAAATAACTGCCATAATGTGGGTTGCCAGTGAGTTGAAAGGCTCTGGAGTTCCCGTTATAGCAGATGGCGGAATAAGGTATTCAGGAGATATAGTGAAGGCTATTGCTGCTGGTGCAGATAGCGTTATGTTAGGAAGTTTGCTTGCCGGAACAGATGAAGCCCCCGGCGAAACAATTATTTATGAAGGGAGGAAATACAAGGTCTATCGGGGAATGGGTTCCTTGGAAGCGATGAAGGAAGGCAGTGGAGATAGGTATTTCCAAGACGAAGCCACTAAGTTCGTTCCGGAAGGAGTGGTTGGACGGGTGCCTTATAAAGGTTCTGTTTCTGAAGTGCTTTTCCAACTGGTTGGTGGATTGCGTTCAGGCATGGGCTATTGCGGTGTGAGAACCATTCCTGAGTTGAAGGTGAAAGCCCGATTTGTCCAACAAACACTTGCCGGCATAAGGGAAAGCCATGTCCACGACATAGACATAATCAGGGAAGCCCCCAATTACTCACGATGAAAAAGCCTATCATACCGTTTACGAGACCCTTTATTGCCCCCGAGGCTTATGACCTGATAAAAGAGGTGCTTGACTCAGGATGGATAACTACCGGTCCGCAAACAAAATTGTTTGAACAAGAATTGAGGGAATATGTAGGTTGCAAGTCAGTGGTGGCAACCAATTCAGCCAGTTCGTCAATATTCCTTGCCTTAAAATGGTTTGGAGTTGGACCGGGCGATGAGGTGATTGTTCCGGCATATACATATTGTGCCACTGCAAATATGGTTTTGCACACAGGTGCCATGCCG
>JAJRPU010000068.1 GCA_024280615.1 Bacteroidota bacterium
GCCTTCATCTTGTGTTTCTTCCCTTTGCTTTCTCTTCTTCTTTTTGGTTTTAGTTGGTTGTCCATGAAGAATCTGTCTGATATTAGCCTGAACCTGTTGCTGGTCTATCTCAATTTGTTTCTTTTTCTTCTTATCTTTCTTAGAAGTCTTTTGCTGGGCTACAGCTCTTCGTCTTGGCTCTTCTTTAATACGAACTTTCTTTCTATAAACCTTAGTTTCTGCTTTATCATCTTTCTTCTTTTCTTCCGTGAACTCTCTTGATTCCTTTTTCTTTATTACTTTTTTATCTTCTTTAACTTCATCTTGGTGTTGTTCAGCTAATTCAGACTCTTCTTTTTTCTTCTTAGAAGGTTTTCCAATATGAAGTTTATCAGTATCAATCTTATCAACCACTTTAATGCCAAAATCCTCTTCAGATTCTTTTTCAGTGTCTATGTCAACAGCCTCTTTATCTACTATTTCTGTCGAATCTTTATCTTCTCTAACTTCAACTTCTGTCTCACTTTCAGCATCATCACTAACAACTTTGGTAGCCTGAGCATCCTGTTTCTGTTCCGTAGACGCTTCTCCTTCTGTTTTCTTAGGACTCTTCTTAGACTTCTTTTTAGATACCTTGTCTATATCGACTTTTCCAACAGCTTTAAACGGAAGAGGCTCTTCTTCCTGTTCTTTTTTTTCTTGTTCTTCCTCTTTCTTTCGTTGTTTTTTAAAGTCTTCAAGTGAGCCAACGATAGGCAAATCAACTTCCTTTGATGAATGTGCTTCAGGTTCCGAAACAGAAGCTTTTGGTTGACTTTCTTCAGACAATTCAACTTCTTCCTCTGCACCTGGCTTCTCCTCTTTTTGTTTAACCTGTTTAACAGGTTGTTGTAATATCAACTCTTCTTTTCCAAAATGTCTATATATCTTTTCTGCTATATCTCTGTCAATTTTATTTGAAGGCTCTTTAGGCAATTCATCATCACTCCACTTAAGATTTTTTTTCAAATACTGAACAATATCGTCAAAAGTTATGTTAACTCCCTGTTTCTTAAGGTCCTTTACAATCTTATGAATCTGTACCTTCTTCTTTGCTTTTTTTTCTGCCATACAGTATGTAAATGCTTAAAACTATCCGTTCTGTTCCACTAACTGAGTAAGTTGCCTTACGACATCTTCCACAACAGCAGCATCCAATCCTACCATTTTTTTCAAATCATCTAATGACTGCTCAAGGACATCTCCAACTGTGTTAAGCCCTGCTTCAATAAATTCCTTAACAATTCCTTCACCTAATAAATCAGCAAATTCTATCAAGGGTCTTTCTTCTATTGGTTTAATCTCTTCCCTTACAACATCAATGTCATATCCTGTCAACTTTGATGCTAATTTGATATTAATTCCTTCCTTTCCAACAGCCAGAGAGATTTGATCTGGTGGAACATAAGCAATTGCTTTCTTTTGATCAGGGTCAATTTCCACAGCTGAGACACGGGCTGGTGTCAGTGCCCTAGCAATAAGCAAGTGAATGTCATTTGTATATGGCACAACATCTATCGTCTCTCCCCTCAATTCCCTGACTATTGCGTGGATACGTGTTCCACGAGGTCCAACAACAGCCCCAACTGGGTCAATCCTATCATCAAGTGACTCAATAAGGACTTTAGCTCTTTTGCCGGGAAATCTCACTATTTTGTGAATCTTAAGCAACCCATCCATAATCTCTATCACTTCGTTTTCCAGCAATCGTTTTAAGAAACGTTGGTCCGTTCTAGAAAGGATAATTAATGGGTCGCCACTGGATGACCTTTCAACGTTTTTTACAATTGCTTTGACTATATCTCCCTTCTTATACTTATCTGCATATATCTGTTCCTTCGCAGGCAAATATAGTTCAATCCCCTCGTCATCAAGTGCAAGGATATCCTTGTTGGAATAGACCTGATGGACTTCTCCAACCACGAAATCTCCTATTTTATCCCTGTATGTCTGAAACACCTTTTCCTTATAGTGCTCTGCCAACTTCCTCAGAAGCAATTCCTTAAATTTATATGCCCTTCTTCTCTCAAAAATCTTGGCCGGGTCAAGTCTTTCAACGTGGATGTCTCCTTCTTCAAGGTCTGGGTCTTTTTCCTGAGCATCTGACAACCCTATTTGGGTTAATTCATCTTCAACTTCATCATCGGGAACCACTTCTCTTTCCTGCCATATCTCAAACGCACCGGTATCTGGATTGATATTTACTGTGAAAGGTTCAAGGGTTCCAAACTTTTCCAGCAATATTTCTTCTATTGCCTCTTTTATAATCTTAGCAGCTGTTGTCTTATCAACACGCTTAAATTCTTTTAATTCCATCAAAGCATCCAAGAGTGCCTCCTTTCTGTCAACACCACTTCCTTTTGGCATACACTACAAATTTTAACAATTAAAAACGCAAGATCAATCTGGTTTGTTTGATTTTAACAAATGGAATTTCCGTTTGTTCCATTTCTTTGCTTCTACTCTTCGTCGGTTCAATACCGACCACTATTTTATCCGGGTCAGCGTAAAGCAGGATTCCCTCTACTACTGTATTATCAATCAGTTCCACTCGTACTTCCCTGCCTACATTCTTCTTATATTGCCTAAGAACCTTGAATGGTCTATCTAACCCGGGTGAAGACACTTGAATGTGTTGAATATATTCGCCAATTGGGGATTCGGACAATTTATCTCTCAGAAATCGAGCTACGTCGGCACATTGGTCAACAGTAACTCCCGGATCTGTATCTATAGCAACAAAAAGAGCACTACTCTCAGGAATATATTCTATATCCACGAGGAAGGCATCCAGCTCAATCAGCTTAGCCTCTAAAACCCCTTCTACATATTTCTTTACGTCTATGGCAAGCATCGTCGTTTAGTTTATTAATTTATTGCAAAGTTATGATATTTGTATTGCCTGAAAATTTTTGCGTTATGGCATTGATTTTGGAAGTCAGAGGTAAGAAACCTCAGATTGGAGAAGGAACCTTTCTGGCTCCATCAGCCACAATTATAGGAGACGTAATCCTAGGTAAGAACTGTAGTGTTTGGTTCAATGCTGTCCTCAGAGGGGACGTCAATGAAATAAGAATAGGGGAGGCGACAAACATTCAGGATAACGTAACCGTACATTGCACATATCAAAAATATGGAACTTATATTGGAAACTATGTTACTATTGGACACAATAGTGTAATTCATGGTTGCACTATTGAAGATTTAGTTTTGATTGGCATGGGAGCGATAATAATGGATGGTGCAACTATAGAGAGCGGCGTTATTGTGGGGGCTGGTTCAGTAGTTACACCAGGAACAATCTTAAGAAGTGGCTATGTGTATGGAGGCGTTCCTGCTAAACCTTTAAAGAAGATTTCTACCGAAGAAGTGAAAAAGGAGTTAAAGGCTCAGGCTAATAGATACATAGTGTATTCTCAATGGTATAAGGAACTTTAATAGAAGGTCAAGTGGTTTAATGCAATTGGAAACACGGTGGCTGTAGCTCAGGTGGTTAGAGCGCCAGGTTGTGGTCCTGGAGGTCGCGGGTTCGAGTCCCGTCAGCCACCCTGTAGTAAAATTTATTTGTCATCTGTATTATATGATTTTAAACCTTTTTAGTTCTTTTCTGGTATATATTTTATGAAACGTACCTTTGTTATATTCCTGGGCAATGAGCAGAAAGGACAATGCATTCATACGGTTCTGTTTTTTGTTAATGTTATTCTTTTACTATAACACTAATAAAACTTTTGCTCAAGAGACCCTTATTAAAGGAAGGGTTATTGACGAGCACACAGAGGAGCCAATTCCCTTTGCAGGAGTGGCTATTCTAGGCACTTCGTATGGCACTATGACAGATTTGAATGGATATTTTGAATTTTCTGCTCCAGTGAAAAAAGGCGATACTCTGACCGTCAAAGTTATTGGCTATCAACTATGGAAACACTCTATTTATCCTTCTTCACAGCCTTTAGTGTTTACAGTGAGACTAAAGCGTGCAGAGATAGAGCTTCCAGAAGTGGTCATTAAACCAGGTGTTGACCCTATTAAAGAACTCTTTTCCAATATCATTGAAAATAAGAGGAAACACGATATCCAACGATTGCCAGCTTACAGTGTTGAACTACATACAAGGACTGAAGTGGACCTAACCAATATAACCAGAGAGGCTTTTCAGAAATACAAGTGGTTAAGACCTTTCTCTTTTATAGCAGATATGATTGACACTACGTCAGACGTAAAGCCATTCTTACCTGTTTTCTTAGTTGAAACCATATCAAGATTATATTATAGGAGGCGTCCGTCAACAGAAAAAGAAGAAATAATAGCAGTTAAAATGTCCGGAGTAAAAAATAGCACCATAACGGAGTATCTCGGAGGACTTTATCAAGACATAAACATTTTTGACAACTGGATAACATTATTTGACGTGGATTTTGTGAGTCCCCTGAGCAAATTAGGAATGTTGTATTATCAATACACTGTAACAGACACATTCAAAGTCCTTGGTAAACGAGCATTCAAAATTAGGTTTGAGCCCAGACGTAAAGGCACTAACACATTCGTCGGTGAAATGATTGTAATTGATTCATCCTTTGCCATTTATCAACTGAGCATGGAGAAAGCTCCGTGGGCTAATATCAACTGGGTTCAGAGAACAAGCATATATTTCAAAAGTGAACCTATTAATATAGATGGTACTATAAGATGGATGCCTGTCAAAACAAAATTAATGGTTGATTTTGTGCCACCTGCTGAAGGAACCATTGGAGTCATGGGCAAAAGGATTGTTACCTACCGAGATTGGAACTTGAATTACGAAACATTTAAGGGGATTTTCGCCCTTGAAGACCAGGTGTTTATTAGACCGAATGCCTATGACCTTGAAGACAGGGTTTGGGACACACTCAGACATGAAGAGCTCAGCAAAACAGAAAAACAGGTTTACAAACTCGTTGATACTATCCAGGAAATACCCGCCTTCAGAACTTATGTTGACATAATCAAAACGATTGTGTCTGGCTATTACCAACTGGGAGGCAAACTTAAAGCAATAGAAATCGGTCCTTATTTCAGTTTGATTAGTACTGATGAAGTGGAAGGAGTTAGGGTAAGGCTTGGAATCAAAACCAACAAATATTTCAGTAGAAAAAGCCAGATTATTGTGTATGGTGCGTATGGGTTTAAAGACGGACAATTCAAATATGGAGGTACAATAAAGCACACATTCTCTTTCAAACCATGGAGTCAATTAGGCATCCACGCACACTATGATTTGAATCTGGAGTCTTTCAGATGGGGGGAAGTGGATAAGGACAACCTGCTTGCTTTTGGCTTAAAGAAAAAAGGAGTTTCCCAACGACTGCTATTTGAAAAAATGGGGAAGCTATGGTATGAGAACCAGATGAGCCCTTCCTTCTCATCACAAATTGAGTTCCTGCACAATAGGATCACACCTGCTTTCCCGAGTTCATCAGGAGAAAACACCACGGAATATATAATAACCGAAGGAGTATTTCACCTCAGATTCGCTTATCAAGAAAAATTTGTTTACACCAAGTTCTGGCGCGTTAGTCTGGGCAGTAAGTTACCTGTTGTATTGTTCAGTTTCTATTACGGCATGCCTAACATCATAGGTAGCAAATATCAATACTATCACTTAAGGTTAAACACTTATCACAAATTCAAAATAAAGCCGAGAATGAGGCTTTATGTTGACATAACCGCTGGAAAGATTTATGGAAACAATGTTCCGTTTCCAGTTTTAGGAGTCTTTGAAGGAAACTACACTTTCTTTTACAATCCATACACATACAATGCAATGAACCCTTATGAGTTTCTTGCAGACCAGTATGTAATAGTGAGAGCTGAACACAACTTTAGAGGCTTAATTTTTGATATGTTTCCGTTGCTCAGGAAGCTAAAGCTAAGAACCATTGTCCAGGGAAGGCTAGCTTTCGGAACCCTATCGCCACAAAACGCTGCATATAATACATATTTCAACTACTATGTGGCATATCCAGTGCCCTATGCGGAAGCAGGAGTCGGAATAGACAACATATTCCAGTTGTTTAGGGTAATGGCTATATGGCGTTTAACCTATCGTAGTAACCCAGAAGCTTATAACTTTGGAATATATGCAGGGTTTAACTTCTCATTCTAATCAATCGGTCTATGCCACTTAAGAAAACGAAAGCCATACTTCTACGCTCCATACCATATTTAGAAAACAATGCAGTATTGAAAACCTTTTCCCCTTTCGGCATGATGGACCTTATAGCTTATGGAATCAAGAGGAAGCAGCCACACCTGCTAAATCCCGGCACTCTGCTGTCAATCACATACTATGAGTCTGCTAAAGGTTCTATGCACACAATTAAAGAAGTTGCTTATCTTATCAGGTTTAAGTATCTTATAAAGAATGTTAAGGGAATTATTTTTTTAGGAGAGATAGCGAGAACTATTCAAATTGTTGGAAGAGAAGCCCAACCAAATGAAAAGTTTGAGGAGCTTATCATTCATCCCTTAACAAAGATTGACGAAATGAAAAGAGTTATATGGCTAATGATTCCGTGGCTTATTGTTCATTTGCTTACCTTAAGCGGTCTTCTAAATATTGATATGTTCTCTGTTGAATCAAAAGAAATTCTTTCTTTCCTTGCTAAACATAAACTTGATGATATTATTGAAGGCAACTCAATTACAACAAACTGGCACACACAAGATAAAGTATCAGAACTTATCATTTCCCTTGCTAATTATTACCAAGAGCATATAAAAAACAGATACATAGCGACAGAATTGCGAAAGTCTGCCGATAGAATTTCGCGTTACTGACATCCTCAACGTGTCATTTTGACATATACACACCGCTGGCATATATATTGCATTATTATAGGACAAAAAGAGAGCTATGGCAGAAACCAAAACACAAGGAAGGATTGTAGGTATTGACTTAGGGACAACAAACTCGGTAGTAGCAGTAATGCAGGGTAAAGAACCTGTAGTAATTCCAAACGAAGAAGGAAGAAATGTTACTCCCTCTGTAGTTGCTTTTAAAGAAGATGGACAAATCATTGTTGGCGACCCTGCCAAGCGACAAGCAGTCCTTAACCCGGAAAAAACAATTTTTTCTATTAAGAGATTTATGGGAAGACGCTATAGTGAAGTCCAAGATGAAATCAAGCGAGTACCCTATAAAGTGGTTCAGGGTCCTAATGATACAGTCCTCATCAAAATAGATGATAAGACCTACACTCCACAACAAATCTCTGCTTTCATCTTACAAAAACTTAAAAGGGTTGCCGAAGAATATTTAGGTCAACCCGTCACTGATGCCGTCATAACTGTTCCTGCTTACTTTGACGATTCACAACGAAAAGCTACACGGGAAGCAGGTGAAATAGCTGGTTTCAATGTGAGAAGAATTCTGAATGAGCCCACGGCAGCAGCACTTGCTTATGGCTTGGATAAAGGCAATCAAGAAAAGAAGGTTGCTGTCTATGACTTAGGTGGTGGAACATTTGACATATCAATTCTTGACATTGGCGAAGGAGTGTATGAAGTTTTGGCAACACATGGTGATACGCACCTAGGCGGTGATGACTTTGATAGAGAAATCATCAACTGGCTCGCTGATGACTTCCAAAAGGAATATGGCATTGACCTGCGAAAGGACCCAATGGCTCTCCAAAGATTGAAAGAAGCTGCAGAAAAAGCCAAAATTGAACTTTCAAGCCAATATGAAACTGAAATAAACTTACCATATATAACTGCTAAGGAAGGCAGACCACTGCACCTTGTCAAAAAACTAACTCGTTCCCAGTTTGAACGAATGATTGAACCTTACATACAGAAAACAGTTGAACATATGAAGATTGCTCTTGAAAAAGCCAAATTGTCAGTCAGTGATATAGATGAAGTGATTCTGGTAGGTGGTTCAACTCGGATTCCTCTTGTTCAAAAAACAGTTGAGGAATTCTTTGGCAAGAAGCCACACAAAGGAATCAACCCAGATGAGGTTGTTGCTGTTGGAGCAGCAGTTCAAGCAGGTGTCCTCTCAGGAGATGTTAAAGATATCCTACTGCTTGATGTAACGCCTCTGTCCCTTGGCGTTGAAACCTATGGCGGCTTGATGACTGTGCTCATCCCTGCCGGAACAACAATACCAACTAAGAAAACAGAGGTGTTCACCACTGCAACAGATAATCAAACAACCGTTGAAATCCACGTGCTGCAGGGTGAAAGGCCACTTGCAAAGGACAACAGAAGTCTCGGACGGTTCTACCTGGAGGGTATACCTCCCGCTCCACGAGGAGTTCCACAAATTGAAGTGACTTTTGAGATTGATGCAGATGGGATACTTAAAGTAACCGCAAGAGATAAAGCAACAGGTAAAGAAAAATCCATACGAATTGAAGGTTCAACAGGACTCTCAGAAGAAGAAATCAAACGTATGAAAGAAGAGGCACAGAAATATGCCGAGCAGGATAAAAAACTTAAAGAACAAATTGAAAAACTTAATAGAGCGGACCAAGTGGCATGGCAAACAGAGAAACAACTTAAAGAACTGGGAGACAAACTCCCTGCTGATATGAAACAACAAATGGAGGACCTTGTGAAACAAATCAGAGAGGCATTCGAAAAGAAAGAAGCCGAAAGAGCAGAACAGTTAACAAACGAACTGCTCAATCTCTGGAACCAAGCAAGTCAACACCTATATCAAGCAGGACATACTGCAGAGGCACAACAAGCCGCAAACACAGAACAGACAGCCACAGAAGGTGGTGTGAAAGATGTGGAATATGAAGAAGTGGATGAGAATGAAAAAAAAGAATAATAAACAACAGAGGTTTGTAATTTTGTAAATGTCATCAAACAGATAAAACCTTTAAAATCACAGAAAGATGAACATAGGGTCAAAAGTAGCACTCGGGATAAGTTGGGCTCTTCTGGTTGCTAATGCACAAAACCTAAAAACAGCTCAAACACCAGGAATTGCTCCTTACAATCTTAATACAATTGCTGTCACCAAGGCTTCTGAGAAAAATGCTTCTGCTACAAGCCTAAGGGCAGCATGCACAAATTCAATCTTGCTTTCAAATCCGGACCTCTTCCCCATTGACTCAACTACTATCTATTTGAGCGGTGGTACAGGAGCGTGGGGATTCGTAACAGGTCACAACAACTACACCGATTCAGCCAAAGTTGAAAAGTTCAACATTACAGCACTTGGCATTGACACATTCAAGCTTCAAGCTATTACATCACTTATTTATTGGGGCGCTAATGGAACTCCAGATACAGACCCTGAAATTGGAGTAATTGTAGTGGCATCAGACCAGACCACTGTATTGCATTATGAAGCCATTGACCTGAACAATCCGCCAGCAAATGTTATGTTGAGCAATCTACAAGGTAATTTTTACAGATTTACTTACATGTTGCCATCCCCTATTGCCATTACAGGTGATTTCTTCGCAGGCTTAACATTTTCCTATGTTGGCAATGTAGATACAGTGGGTATCATGTCCGTAACTTTGAACGATAACGCACACAACATAGCTGGGGATAACACTGCATATGAAATCTGGAACGATGGCACTTTTCAAGATATCCAATTAGCATGGGGATTCAACTTCCCATTCAATATACACATATATGTCCTTGGTGATGCAGTGGTCAACTCCCCAGTAACAGACAGCTTCGCAGCAACTCCCCAAACCCTGTGTTATGACACTCTGAAAGATACCCAAGTTGTCGCAAAGCCTGAAGTATATGCAGGTCACATTTATAGCGTCCAAATAATCTTCAACAAGAATGACGGTACAGCAGACACAACCCTCACAACAGCTGTTGACTTTGAGGGATATGCAATTACAATTGACACTCTTGAAAACGGCGATAATATTGTGTTTAATTTCAATTCTGTCTGTGGAGGACCATACACTGTAACCATTACAGACACATGCCCAACCATCATCTCCGCTCCAATGCCAACCTCTCCACTGTCAAATATTAAAATTTGGACGGCTCCTGACAAGGTCTTTATCTCAAGTCCAGAGGAGGTAACTGTTTCTCTCTACTCTGTTGACGGAAAGGAAATCAAAACGATGACAGTTGCAGGCACTAAATCCATTAAAATTAATACCACAGGAACATATATCCTCAAGATAAGCAACGGAGAGGCTTTGAAGATCCTAAAGATTCAGGTGAAGTAATAATTTACCAAAAGTAAAACGTTTAATAGGGGTGGGGGCTCCAATTGGGGTCCTCACCTTTTTTATTTTTTTGGCATACAATTTGCTTTATCTTTGACCATAGGAAAAATACTTAAATGATGAAAAGGCGAGTATTAAAGGCAGTTGGCGTAATCTTTGTTGTGCTTTTGAGCATAGCACTTACCACGCAAACTATTAAATGGGTCGACTTTGAAACAGCTGTAAAACTCAATAAGAAAAAACCAAAAAAGATTTTCATTGACGTATATACTGACTGGTGTGGTTGGTGCAAGGTTCTGGATAAAAAAACCTTTTCTGACCCAAGAGTAATAAAAGTTATGAACAAATATTATCATCCTGTCAAATTGGATGCAGAAACCAGAGACACTATCTATTTCCAAAATAAACCTCACACATTCATAAAAGAATACAGAGCGAATCTAATTGCTTTGCGCTTATTAGATGGCAGAATGGTCTATCCATCAATGGTAATCCTAGATGAAAAATTTAACAGGCTAAAAATAATCAGGGGATATAAAAGTCCGGATGACTTATTGCCAATACTCATTTACTATGGAGGCAATTACTACAAAGAGATGAAATACGGGCAATTCAAGCTAAAGGTCTATAAGAAAGCCTACAGTGAATTATTTGGTGAGGACCCGCGGTAAACGATTGAACCAATCGTTCTACCTTCAGGACGCTGAAACAGTAGCCATTCAGCTTTTGGGTAAGTTACTTGTAACCAACATAGATGGTCATATTACCTCTGGTATCATTGTGGAAACAGAAGCGTATTGCGGATTTAATGATAGGGCTAGTCATGCCTTTGGAAACAGGAGAACCCGCCGTACAGAAACAATGTACAAACAAGGAGGCCACGCCTATGTGTATCTTATCTATGGTATGTACGCAATGTTCAATGTAGTGACTTCACAAGAAGGTTATCCCGATGCTGTGCTTATTAGAGCCATTGAACCTGTTGAGGGAATTGACATTATGCTAAAACGACGACAAATGGACAGACTCTTTCCAAGACTGACCGCCGGTCCAGGAGTGTTAACCCAAGCCCTTGGCATAACAACTAGACACGATGGACTGTTCCTACCAGAGTCCAATATAATCTGGATAGAAGACATTGGGAACACTGTAAAACCCAATGAACTTGTCAGGACAACCAGAATTGGTGTTGATTACGCTGGAGAGGACGCCCTCTTACCTCGTAGATTCTATATCAAGAACAATCCATACGTAAGCAAAAAATGAAACAGGTCTACTTCTTATCAGATGCCCATCTGGGAGCAGATTCAAAACTGACATCCCGACAAAGAGAACTTAAACTTGTTAGATTTCTTAGAGCTATCAAAGACCAACTCTCTCCTACTGAAACAGGTATCGTACTATTAGGTGACATTTTTGATTTTTGGTATGAATGGAAATACTCTGTACCTAATGGGTTCATCAGGTTGCTGGGAACCCTTGCAGAAATGACTGATTCAGGTTTTAACATATTTTTTCTTCCGGGTAACCATGACCAATGGACTTTCGGGTATCTGTCTATGGAAGTTGGGATAAAGGTTGTTCCAGACCCATGGACCCCAGAAATAAACTCAAAGAAGTTCTTTATTTCTCATGGACACAAGGTTCCGCCCCTTTCAATTTCAGAACGCTTCACTAATGCTCTATTTGAATCTTCAATAGCCAGAAGACTCTTCAAATTAATTCATCCAGATCTGGGAATATGGATAGCGAAGAAATGGTCACATACAAGTAGACAGAATCATCCGCCCTCCCCTCCTCCTAAGGCAATTAAAAAATATGAAAATTTTGTTATGCAAATGGAGAATACAAATCATTACGATTTTTATATCTTCGCACACCTACATTACCCAATAATAAAACAAATAGGAAAGTCCACATATGTAAATACAGGAGATTGGTTAACTCATTTCACCTTTGCTATCTTTGATGGGAACACAATAAAACTCCAAAAATGGGAAGATTAAATTTGCTTTTAATTATTATCAGCATTCTGCTTTCTTCTCATGCACTTGCACAGTGGAAACCTGCTGGAACCCTTAAAGCCAAAGCAGTATGGATTACTACCGACCCAGAGAACTACCTATATATAATAACACCTGAAGGCAAAATAGAGAAATGGGGAACCCCACTGCACAAACCAATTTATAAGGTCGATACAATCCTCCACCTATTTATTCATCTAAAAGACACTTTGTTTGTAACAGATACAATTTACACAATAGACCCCCTTAGTGGCACAGAAACAGTTCATCTTAAAACAGACACCATAATTAGAGACACTACATACACCAAAATCATTCTTGATACCGTCAAGGTAATTAAACAAGATACCCAATTATACTATGTATTCTCCCCGGAATTGGGTAAGCCCACAACCCTACAATGGGTAAAACCAGGTGTCCTAATGGCTTATTACAAAGATGCTCAAACAATTGTGTTTTATGATAATACTCTCTCCGAACTATATAAATTACCCGTTAATTCAATAGGGATGCAGGATGTTACTGCTGTGTGTGGAGGTCCCGGCAGAACAATCTGGCTCTATGATAAAGGCAAAAAACGGCTGTATCTCTATAATTATCTCTTAAAAAAGACCTTGGAAAGCTCTTTCGTGCCAATGGAGTTAGGATTTGTACCAGAGGCAACAAGCATAACATGGGATGGTAAACACCTGATAATGTGTGATAGTCTTAGGGCAACTTTTGTCTTTGATGATGAGGGACTTCTTCAGAGAAGATTAGAATTTAAATGTTCCCGTGCTGACGTAGCAGAACAATACGTTGCTATTATAGGAAAACCTGGAATCAGGCTTCTTGACAAAGAGACCTTGCAGAGCAAAAAGTTCTGGACACTAACTGGCAAACCACATACTGCAACCCATTACACAGGAAATATGCTCATAATTGGAACTCCAAACGGGATAATTTTGTATGTGAAACGATGAGTGAGGAAGCCATCACACGGTTAATGGAACAAAGACTGGAAAGTCTGAAACATAGGTGGGAAGAGCTTAAAGAAATACTTGCTGACGCGTCTATCTACAGCGACCCAGACAAAATGACTCAGTTACAAAAGGAATTCGCCCACTTAGATGAATTAATGCAGACTTATATGGAATACTTGAAAATCAAAGAGAGCATTAAAGAAGCCAAACAGATAATTCACGAAAGTGATGACGAAGATTTCGTAGCCCTTGCAAGGGAGGAACTGGCAGAAAGCGAAGCCAAAATAGAATCTCTTAAAAACAAGTTGTTAAAGAAATTAATGCCTATAAAGAACGAGGACCGCAAACCAGCTATAATTGAGATAAGAGCAGGAACAGGAGGGGACGAAGCAGCCCTATTCGCCGGTGATTTATTTAGGATGTATCAACGCTTTGCAGAAAGAAAAGGCTATAAACTTGAGATTCTCAGACAAACTCCTGGTGCCGTAGGAGGCTATAAACAAATCACTTTTAAGATAGACCATCCTGGTGCCTACGGACTTTTGAAATACGAAAGTGGTGTCCACAGGGTTCAACGAATACCAA
>JAJRPU010000069.1 GCA_024280615.1 Bacteroidota bacterium
GTTATCACAGTAAAAGGACTTGTAACAGCTCTAAAAATAGCGGTATCATTTGCTAATGAGACAACTTCCCATGCATTTACAGGCTTTGCGTTCCATATATATGTATTTGCACCCGTAGCATCTACATAGAAAGTGACTATATCAGGCGGACAAGGCAAGGAAGTAGGATTAGCAACTATAGAATTAATTTGCGGTAACGGACACGTGTCACAAGGAGAACAACTTTGGGGGCAACTAACTTGCAACCACGACCCTGCAACTGAATCATATATTTCCATACAAAAATTATCAAGATTAACTATCATAAGACCATTAGCAGGATTAGAGATAGAATTTCGCTGAGATGTTGTTAAACGAGGCATCAAAAAACCTTGTGATGACGATGCTATTTCAAGTATAGCTGAAGGAGAGGGGGATGTAGTTCCTATACCTATAGAAGTACCATTATCTGTAATCAAAGAATTACATAATGAAGACCCTGTAAACTTCAGAATAGAATTAGCTGAAACACTTCCACATAAGGGATAAATGTTATTGGCAGTTGCTGCAGTAACAAAGGAAGAAACATTCCATTGAGAGCCTCCCCATACCAAGATATCATATTGGGAATTACCTGGAACTAATGCAATAGGGTTAGATGGTGTACCATCACCAACTAATGGAGACGAAACAATAGCTACTTGAGTTCCCCAATTATCCCCTCCGTGCAAAGGCTTCCATGTGCCATCACCACTTAGATATAGCGTAGTATCTTGGGGAAAAGTTAACCTACTAAGCACCCCTAATGAATCAACAATAACTATTCCTTTGGAGTTAGTAGAGGAAGCTAAACTTTCAAATCTAACTGTCCCGACAACATGCAGGGGATGTGTTGGATTAGTGGTTCCAATCCCCACATTTTGTGCCTTGGTTAAGAAAGAGAGGGTCAATAACACTATAAGTAATTCCTTATTTTTACATTTCTTATCCATTGTCATGCTATTTACTTTTTTACCTAATTACGTAGAGAGACATTGTTCTTTTTTCTAAGGATTCCTTGGTAACAGGGTCTAAAATCCAATAAATTAATACATATCTGTCAGGTTCTACGGGTGTTCCGTTTACCGTTCCGTCCCAGGCGCTAAACTCATCGCCTTCAAAAATTAGCTGACCCCACCTGTTATATATTTTCCATTTTAGAGGTACATAACCATACATCACCGGCTTTAACACATCGTGAATTCCATCATTATTGGGTGAGAATATAGTAGGGAAGTAGACCCTACTAGGAAGCATATAGATAAGAGCACTGTCTTTATAAACACATCCCAGAGAATCTTTAGCAAATACATAAATAACAGTATCTGACACAACAATAATACTCTGTTCGCTAGAAGAGCTATTGCCGTAACCCCAGGTCCATTGAACCATATTATTACTGTTTAATGCAAGGACGACTGTATCTCCCATAAATGCAGAATCAATTGGCGGGAGTATATCAATGAATGGCTTAGGCGAGAGGGACCTAATAAATAGCGTATCTGTAATTGTACAGTTAGTAGAATCAAAAGCTACAAACGGATATTGTCCTTCCGAGAGAATGACTGTACGCGCTGTGTCGGTTATATGTTCCCAATAAACAGAAAATGGTGGACTTCCGCCAGAAAACACAGAAGTTACTTTCAGTTGTAATGGTTCTGCCTCTATGCACTCTGTTTCCATGTTCACTGAGAACATAGCTTCTGCAGAGTCTAACTTTACCCTAGCGATAACAACACACCCATTGGAATCAGATATGGTGTCTATATATATTCCTCCTGATAGTCCATAAATAGAGTCACCAATATAACCCATATTCCAAGTATGAGTGTATGGTGGAGTGCCACCACTTACGTCAACCATTATCCAGCCATTTGGTGGAACGCACAATGTAGGCGCGAATGAATCAATGCTATTTATAACAAGAGGCGGAGGCTCGGTAATTGTGAAGAAAGCTGTGTCCGAGCACTGACTAGTTATAAGTGCAACCCAATAACTTCCAGCAGATAGAGAATCACCTATCAATCCAGTATCTCCATTTGACCATTGAACTTGAAAAGAAGTAGATGGGGTAAGTATAGATGCAAAAGCAGAACCACTACTGTCTCCATTACACAAAACATTCTTAACAGAATCTATTCTAACAACACATGCTTGAACACAAAAAGTATCATGACTTAATGTCTTGGTCCACACATTGGGTGTTACCGAACTAGGAGTCAATCCTCCACCTGCATCAGCCACATTACTAACTGTCATTGAAACTGGCGCTGATACGATCGGCACTTTTTGGACACACCAATCCATACTAAGTATGTCTTCAGGAAAAACCCCTAGGGCTAATGTTGTTCCATAAAGTTGCCCTGCAATAAAAATTCCTTTGTTAGGAACATACTCCATATCCAACGGTAATACGTTCGTTAAGGTATCAATCAATACAATTGCAGAATCATTAACGACCAAACCTGTATTTATATCTATGCTAAAAACTAACCCTGCGAAAACGCCATTTGCACGCTCAGAAGCCATAGATATTAATACTTCATTGGGATTCACAGGATTAATTAACATATCAAAATAATCTTCTCGTCCCGGACCTCCATAGGTACGCGCCCACAAGAAGTTTCCATTAGTGTCCACAGCTATTACAAAAACATCAGAAGGCCCATTGCCAACCCCATGAGCTGACCTTTGAACTCTCCCCAACATTAAAACCCTGTCATTAATCTGAACAAGTCTCCAAGCCACAAAAGCGTCCACAACAGAGCCTTGCCCGGGTATAGTTAAACTAATTGCCCAGCGCAGATCCAAGCTATCCGATAATCTAGCTATGCCCCACTGTGAAAATTCACAAACAGCCGCACTATATATGTCAGGATTACTTCCAAAAGAGTGTATTGCAAGAGCATGTACCATTCGCATGTGTCCACAATTGTCTATTCTCCAGCCTTTTGACACATAACTATTTGTCGTAAACATTGATGATATTCTATGTCTCACTATGGTTGCCCAAGGGGTTAACTGTTCAGTGCTCATTAATACAGTACCATCTGGATAAAGAGCTATTGCCCCAGGTTGTATGTCTCCTCCACTCCAGATCTGAGAACCGAGGAAAGAACCTGTTTGTCCATCAACTAACCACTGCATCATATCGTCTCCCCCACTCCTCCAAGTTATAAATACTATTGTATCATTAACAATGACAGCACCCCTATACCAATTCCTTGCAGTGTTATTATGTAGCATATTTACCCATTGAGGAGTAAAAGTTGCCGTATCTAGTTTTGCTATCCCCACGGTGTCATTAGACCTAAATATCAAGTAGTACGCATCACTACCTATTAAAACAGTCCATCCTATGGCATCTTGTGCAGGAAATGAGTATGTATTCCAACCATAAAACTGAGCGTAGGACCTACCTATGAAAGAAAGAAGTATAATAACATAAAGTGCCCATTTTAAAGTAAAAGCTTTTGTGCTATGCATAGCCTTTTCTTTGCAGGTAAAATTACAACCACAAGCATGTCAAGCATGCGACAAACTAAGTGCAAAAGGTCATACTATAGCCATATGTTTGAAGTTTAAATGCTCAGGAAGTCAAGATAGAGTCTAAATACAGCATGAAACAATCTCAACCAATAAGTTCACGCATAAACAGCAATCACAAGGTACTATACCACTTTTTATCTCAATAAGAAAACGACATTGAGACGCCTAAAACTGTTTTGAGCTGTAGGAACCTATTGAAGCCTGTTCTTGAAGATTCAGGTCCAGGAATGTCTGTGTCGTATATAGTGTGTATAAAATAA
>JAJRPU010000070.1 GCA_024280615.1 Bacteroidota bacterium
TACTAAACTGGGTTATCCTGACATTAGCATCACTGCCCTTTTGCCAATTGGGATAATCGTGCTTGGAATTACAGGCATCTACTTCTGGACTGTAGGATGGAGACTTCTTCCTTCCCGAAGAGACTTAAGCCAGGAAACCATAGAACAGAGTAGGGAATATATGGCAGAAGCTAGGGTAAGGAAAGATTCGCCGTTGGTCGGGCAAACTGTTGGCAAAGCACATCTAAGACAGCTAAAGGGACTATTTTTGGTTGCTATTGAACGAGACGGAGAGCTTATCGTTCCGGTCAAAAGGTCAGAAGAGATTCAAGAAAACGATATTCTATTATTTACAGGACGTCCGGAAACAATCATTGACCTCATTCAGTCGCGTCCCGGCTTGGAACTGCCACAACAGAACAAGCTACGGAACGTTCCTAGGCAGGAAATAGTGGAAGCCGTTGTTCCCATAAATTCAACGCTCGTAAGACAAAGAGTTAAGGACACTAATTTCAGGAGCAAGTATGACGCTGCAATCATTGCTGTTCACAGACAGGGAGAACGCCTACACAAGAAAATAGGAGATATTGTGTTGCAACCTGGAGACATGCTGCTTTTGATGGTAGGGGGAGATTTCTGGAACCGTGTCAATGAAGACAATAACATTTATGTAGTGGGCAAAGTCGGAGAAGTTATCCAATATAAAGGATGGCGAGACATTCTGATTGTGGGTGGTAGTGCTCTTGCCTTGCTTCTGGCTATGCTCAAAATAGTACCATTATTCCACGCATTGGTTACTTTACTGGCTGGACTTCTGTTGTTTAGAATAATCAAACTGCAAGATTTAAGTTCACGACTTGATTGGAACCTACTGCTTATTTGTGCTATGGCTATCCCCATTGGATTCGCTGTTAAAAAAGTTGGTCTGGCAGATAAGATAGTTGAATCATATTTGACTATAATTGGAGATGCTCCTATATGGCTAATGCTTTTTGCATTCTACCTGCTCGCAAACATTATAACGGAAATCATGTTCAATGTGGGAGCGGCTGCGATAGTTGCTCCACTTGCTGTGTCCCTTGCCACACACTTAGGCATCCCTGTAACGCCAGTTATTTTAACTGCTATGTTTGCCGTTGCCCTCAGTGTTCTGACCCCTTATGGTTATCAAGTCAACCTAATGGTACTGGGTCCCGGCAACTATAGATTTAAAGACTATTTCAAAGTTGGTTTGCCACTGGCAATTCTGTATGCCATCATTGTCCCTGCACTAATCTGGACAATTTACTTTCATAAATGAACTAAATGACCGAACTTTGCATTAATGGAATTGTAAAGAACGAAAATGAAAACAGAATGAGCAACACGTTAACCTAAGAAAAGAAAAGACTCTATGGGAGGCGAAGTAAGAATTATAATTCCTCACAAGCACAAGATAACTAAGGAGGATAGAGCTAAGAGATATAATCAAAAGCCTACCATAATCTGGTTCACTGGGCTATCTGGGTCAGGAAAAAGCACGTTAGCAAGCAGAGTGGAAGAAATCCTATTTCATCAGTATGATGCTAAAACATACATTCTTGACGGTGATAACGTTAGGTCTGGACTAAACAAGGACCTTGGATTCTCTGCTGAAGACAGGCAAGAAAACATTCGTCGTATTGGAGAGGTGGCTAAATTGTTTGTTGACGCCGGTTTGATAGTTCTCACTGCTTTCATATCCCCGTATAAAAAAGATAGGGATATGGTGCGTAATCTGGTTGAAGTGGGAGAATTCATAGAAGTTTATGTGAGGTGTCCATTAGAGGTGTGTGAGCAAAGGGACGTAAAAGGCTTATATAAAAAAGCACGAGCAGGAATCATTAAAAACTTTACTGGAATTGACGACCCATACGAAGAGCCTGAAAATCCAGAGATAATTGTTGATACACATTTACTATCGGTGGACGAAGCAGCGAAGGAAATCATCCAGTACCTCGTTGAACATGGATATATTAAATCTCAATAGAGTTACACAAGGGCAATGAGATTAACAAATCAAACATTGTTAACTGTTTCTCTTTGTAAACACACTCTAAAACTTGTAAATCATAATTGCTATGATTGAACCGCACGGTGGCAAACTCATCTGGTTAGTTGCTACATCAGAGGAGGCAATGGAAAGAGCAAGGACCTTACCATCCATAGCAATAGCCCCTAGGCATGCCATTGATGCTGAAATGATAGCAACGGGCGTATTCAGTCCCCTAACTGGGTTCCTTACGAAAGAGGAAGTTGATGAGGTTGTTAATTCCTTTCACTTACTTAATGGTGTGATATGGAGCATTCCCATAATGCTACCCGTTAGTGTAGACCAATGGAACGATATTCAAGAAGGAAAGGAATATGCGCTAACAGTAATGGGAGAGCCAATAGCCATAATCAAAGTGACAGATAAATACCAATATGACCTGAAGCATTTGGCTAAGCAAATTTTTCTAACCGACGATGAGAATCATCCCGGTGTTCAAACAATTTATAAGTATGGTAAATTCTTTATTGCAGGAGACATAACCCTTGTCCAATCGTTTGTTAGTGCCCCGTTCAGACCAAACAAACCTAACATTAACGAGTCATATTACATGACTCCACGGGAAACAAGGAAGTTTTTTGAGACCAAAGGCTGGAAAACCATAGTTGCCTTCCAAACAAGGAATCCAATCCATCGTGCCCATGAATACCTCATCAAATGTGCCCTTGAAATGGCAGATGGTACCCTCATACACCCATTAGTCGGAGAAACAAAGAAAGATGACATTCCTGCTGACGTCAGAATGAGATGCTATGAAGTGCTGATTGACAACTATTTCAACAGGGACCGTGTCTTGTTAAGTGTTTTGCCTGCAAATATGTTCTATGCCGGTCCCAGAGAAGCAATCCATCATATGATAATGAGGAAAAACTACGGGTGCTCTCACATGATAATTGGACGGGACCATGCTGGAGTGGGCAATTACTATGGCACTTACGACGCTCAGAAACTGGCGGACCAATTCGCAGCTGAATTAGGTATTCAACCTCTGAAATTTGAACACGCTTTCTATTGCAAGAAGTGTAAGGCAATGGCAACGGCTAAGACCTGCCCCCACTCTGTCGAAGACCATGTATTCCTCAGTGGCACAAAGGTTCGTCAAATGCTTAGAGAAGGCAAGGACCTTCCGGAAGAATTCACAAGACCAGAAGTGGCACAAGTGCTTAAAGAATGGATTCAAACCCCTATAGCAAATTGAACACAACCTTAATGATTAACACTCTGAAAGACTAACATCCAAATTCCAAACAAATGGAACGAGAAAATCTGATTTTGAAAGGGATTGAAGCGGCTCTCAAAGCCGGAGACGAAATCAGAAAAGTATATGAACGACCCATTCAGGCAATTAAAAAGAAAGACTTTTCTCCTTTGACAGAGGCAGACCTCAATTCAGATAAAGTAATCAGGGAGACCCTTAAAGCAACGAGAATCTCTGTTATTTCAGAGGAAAATGTTCCCCCACCTTCCAAACGGAAAGGCAAGAAGAGGTTTTGGCTTGTGGACCCCTTAGATGGAACAAGGGAGTTCGTGGAACGAAACGGACAATTTTGTGTGAGCATAGCACTTATTGAAGAAGGAAGCCCCACAATAGGAATTCTTTATGCCCCTGCAACAGACACTCTATATGTAGCAAGTGACAACGACAAACCATTTAAAGTTCAAGGTGCTGGATACGTTAAAAGTTACATCACTTCCTACGAAGAATGGAAGGAACATGGGGAACCCCTCAAGCAATATGTTCCAGAGGAAGATGAACCACTGCGAGTAATAGCCAGTGCCCATCATCTAAATGAAGAAACCCAACAATTCATCTATTTGCTTGAACGTGTTTTCGGAGAAGTTGAATTAACACAGAAGGGCAGTGCATTGAAATTCATTGCTATCGCTACGGGAGAGGCAGACGTGTATCCTCGCATCGCCCCTATCAATGAATGGGACATAGCCGCTGGGGTCCTTTTTGTTAAGAAGATGGGCGGGTCAGTGGTCCAATTCCCTTCAGGAGAAGAAATCACTTTTGGTAGCGATGAATTGAAAGCCCCGCCGTTCGTTGCATGGTCAACAGACAGTTTGCGGAAGCAATTTGAACAGGAGTTGAAGGAACAAAACATTGCCTTGACTGAATGAAAGCTTTTGGACGTCATACTCTCAAAATAAAAGAGGAGGAAGGCAGAAAATTATTGTGGGACCCTGTAAGAAAAGGCTGGTTTTCTGCTTTTCCAGAAGAAAAAGTTAGGCAGTTAGCTATAGCATTTTTGATTGAAGAGCTAAAAGTTCCCTCAATATACATAGCACCGGAATGGAAAATAAACAAATCATTACGTGCTGACATAGTGGTTTTCGGCATAGACCTCAAGCCTAAATTGGTTGTTGAATGCAAAGCCCCTGATAAATCTATTAATCCAGCAACTTGGTTGCAACTCTTTGAATACATTGAAAAACTAAGACCTAAATATCTATGGCTGACCAATGGACGCCAGCACTGGATAGCCATATTTAATGAGGAAACTAATAAGTGGCAACAAATTGAAACTTTGCCACAATGGGATGACTTGAAGTTATAGCAACCATTCCATTTTTCTTGCCTATCTTTGTTCATACCAAAATAGGGAAGCTATGAGAATGTACATATTGGCGGGAGTGGCAACTGTATCTTTGTTAGTTGGAATGCCTTCAAACGCCCAAAACTTCAGGTTTGGGATTAATGGAGACGTAATGCTTTCTTGGCTTGTTTCAGACGATGATAATGTGGAAAGCAAGGGTATGGCACCCGGGTTCTCTTACGGGCTATGGGCGGAATACTTCTTTGCAAACAATTATGGGTTCACTTCCGGACTAAGAGTTTCCCACATGGGAGGATTCATCACATACAATAATGATGGGTTCTACATCATCTTGAAGGAAGACACTGCAATAGCATTGCCCGGAACAGGACTGAGATATTCCCTTCAATATGTTGAAATACCTATATCTTTAAAGTTTAAAACAAATGAGATTGGATATTTCACTTACTTTGGGCAATTTGGTTTTGTTCCCGGAATTCTTTGGAGGGCAAAAGCTAGAACAGATAATATAGTTGGGTTTGAAGAATACAAAAGGATATATGATATGAACTTCTTTAATGCTTCATTGCTTGTTGGATTTGGCTTAGAATATAACCTTGCAGGAAACACATCGCTGCTTGTTAGACTGTCCTATGTTGGAGGTTTCACAGATATAACTAAACACAAGAGGCTTCTTCAGGATAAGGACAATGCCAATGTCAGAATAAACTCAGTGAGGTTGGCAATCGGCTTCCTGTTCTAACGCAGTAGGGTATATCGTTCCCTAGAGAAATTCAAGTAGATAAACACCATCAAAGAGAAGGATAACATTTGGGAACCACCGTAACTAAATAGGGGTAGTGGAATTCCTATTACTGGAAGGAGTCCAAGGACCATTCCCAAGTTGATTAAGATATGCATCAGGAAGAAAGATGCAATTGCATGTGCATATATTTTAACCAGAGGAGACCTATGTTTTGAAACATATATAATCATCCGCAAGATTAGTGCTATATATAAAACCATTAAGATTGTTCCGCCGATAAAACCTGTTTCTTCGGCAACGGCACAGAAAATAAAATCGGTTGTTTGTTCGGGCACAAATTTAAAAGAAGTGAAAAATCCTTGTCCTAAGCCTGTTCCAGTAAGTCCCCCATAAGCAATAGCATTTTCTGCCTGAATAACATTATATGCTGCACCTCGTGGGTCCTTTTCCTGTCCCACAAGGACTTTTAATCTTTGTTGCTGATAGGGCTTCAAAACCTTTGTAAAAGCCCACTCCATAGAGAGAGTTATCAAAGTCACCAAAACAACACCCCCAAAAACATATTTAATGTATTCCTTTTGCTTTCGGAAGATAAGGATTAACACTAACAAGGTAACTCCATAAAGAATCAAAAGATATTTTATATACCCTGCAATTACGGCAAGCAAAACAAGATACAATGCTATGCCTGCTATGACAAGGAGCCAAGGGAACCCGACGTATGTGAGGGCTAGCGGAACTGCGGCAAAGGTCATTGCAGACCCCCAATCCTTTTGAGCCAGAGCCAACAACGCTGGTAATACAGCCCACAAAGAACCCTTTACGGCAGTAATTACAGACGGTTTTCTTCTTGCGACCCATCTGGCAGTTATTAGGGCAGTGGCAACCTTTGCCAATTCAACAGGCTGGAACCTAAATCCACCTATGACCACCCAGGCGTGAATATTTCTTACAACTTGTCCCTGAACAATAGCAACAAGCATAAGCAAAATTGCAATGGTATAAAACAACCACGAAAAAGACAATATCAATTGACTATCAATCATCAAGATTACAAATCCCACGACAAGGGATATGGCAAGCCACATTACCTGTCGCTGCCACACACCGCTAGCCCCTCCACTGGAAACATCAATAAAATACAAAGTCAAAATACTCCATACTGAAATAATCAGGTATATAATTAACACCCACCAATCCATCTTTTGCCTGCTCACAACCATTACTGCTCATATTTTATTGGTTGTTTAACTCTTTCCAATAGCCATAAACGTGAGGAATCAATACTTCCTTTGAGATAATATTCAACTATGAATGATGCTATTGGTGCTGCCCATCTGGAACCAAATCCTCCATTTTCAACCATCACTGCAACAGCTATGCGTGGTGAATCCAAAGGTGCAAAGCCCACGAATAGGGAATGGTCCTCGCCATGTGGGTTCTGTGCTGTGCCTGTCTTACCTGCCCATTCAATATCAGGGATTTTAGCTATGCGTGCCGTGCCCTCCTCTATAACCTTTTTCATGCCATCCCTTACATGTTGTAAATCTTTCTCAGGAATATCTATTTTGACACTATCCCACTCTAACATAAAAGTGTCTATTTTTCTGACAAAATGTGGTTTAACGAACCAGCCTCCATTAGCAATTACAGAGACATAAGTTGCAAGTTGAATGGGGGTAGCAAGCCACTCTCCCTGACCAATAGCCAGAGAGATTATAGTTGTTGGTTTCCACCAAGTGCCATACATCCTGTCGTAGTAGGAAGTGTCGGGCACCAAGCCAGGTTTCTCCCCCCTAATGTCAACACCTGTTTTTTTGCCAAAACCAAACTCATTAAGGTATTCTTTCCATTGCATTAGAGCCTTCCTGTGTCCCTCTGCGTATCTGGACAACGCTCTATAAAACACTTCACAATAAAAACTATTACACGAGTGTTGGATGGCTTCCTTCGGCGTGGTCAGGAAATGGCTACCGTGGCACTTGACGGTTAGGGAACCTCTGACCCAAGCACCGGGACAAAACCAAGAAGTATAATGGTTGATAACATTCATTTTAAAGGCAAACAAAGTTTGAAGTGGCTTTATAGTTGAACCAGGCGGATAAGTGGCTGAAACACCTCTATTAAACAGGGGTTTGTCTGGTTGATTAAGCAATTTAACATAATAGGATGACCTATTGTTATGCCAGAAAGAATCAAGAGAGAAATCAGGTGATGACACAAATGCCAGAATCTCTCCTGTAGCTGGTTCAATAGCGACTATAGCCCCTCTTTTCCCTTCCATCAGGGAAGATGCGAAGGATTGAAGATTAGGATCAATTGTTGTATAAAGGGATTTCCCTGGCACCGGCGGAATATCATATTTTCCATTGGCGTATGCACCCCGTTCTCTACCGAAGGCATCCACCAAAACATAGCGAATTCCTTTCTGTCCTCTGAGCTCCAATTCATAGAAATGCTCAAGTCCTGTTCTACCTATGAAATCACCTGGCATATAAAATGAGTCTTTTTCAAGGTCTTCCTTAGACACTTCTGTCATATATCCCACCACATGAGCTAGATGACCATTATAATATTTCCTGATAAATCCTCTTCTGAAAGTGAAACCGGGAATCATAGACAGGTATGTCTGCATTGTGTGGAAATGAGAAGGGTGAACTGCTGATAGGATTGGCGATGCAACGATTCTTGAGTATCGTTTCGCTCGTTGAAGTCGTTCTTTAAATTCCTGCACGCTTAAACCCAACAGGGATGCCACAAACTTCGTGTCTTTTATTTCCAATCGTGCAGGAACAACCATTATATCGTAAGCCGGTTCGTTAGCCACAAGTATGCTATCATATCTATCATAAATCAATCCTCTTGGTGGTTTGACTACTTTTTTCTCAACAATGTATTGCTCTGCCCTTTCTTTTAAAGCAGAAGCATATAATTGAATGTAAGCCAATCTTATCCACAAAATCAGGAAAACCGCAATTGCAAAGCCCACAAAAAACTTGGAATAATCCTCTAATTTTTTCATACGAATACTGGCTTTAAGATGGCTATTGCGATAGCATTGATTCCAAACGTAATAACAAAGAAGGAAAGGGTGGTCACTGGCATAATCCACAGGACGCTTACTGAAAGGGTGGAAATAACCATATATAGAAGAACATACAATGCTGAAAGGATTAGCAACCACATCCAAGCCATTGTTCTGCGTCTTCTGTCATAGAAAGCCAATAGGGGAAAGGAAACTTCGTTAAACGCATCTGTCCTCTCCACAACAGAGAAGAAAAGGAAAGCCACTACAGGCACAACAGTAGAAATAGTGAAACTAAAGGAAGTGAACAGGTCAATAATCAGTGAAATAAAAAAGGTTATAATTAATGCAAGGGTCTTATTGCCTATGGCAGGGATTAAAAAAAGTATTGTCAACAAAAGGGTTGGTCTCATAAAAGGAAGCGGCAACGGTGCAATAATTATCAATTCAAGGAAGCCCAGCAACAGCACAACCATGACAATTTTAAACAGACTGGCTACATCAACAACTTTTGTCTTAGGGAATCCCATTCCTCCTTATCTTGTGAGTTGAAAATAAAAACCCGTGTTAGCCTTCTCCAAGGCGTGAAAAGCGTCACTTTCGCTTTAATGAAACCAACCTCCTCTTCAGTTAGTTCAATCACTTCACCCACTGTCCACATAGGTGGGAAAATGCCCGCTGCTCCTGATGTAAATACACTGTCTCCCACTTTAATGGGCAAATAAACAGGAACGTCTATTAGAAAGGCTACTTGTGGGTCCGAGGGCTCCCATACCATAGTTGCCCAATACTTTCTGTTAATAAGCACCGAAACTCTTATGTCTCGGGATATTATTGGCTTTACTAAAGAATAGTTTTTCCCAACGGCACTGACGACACCCACTATGCCCACCGGTGCCACAACACCTGCAAACTGTTTAACCCCATCAATCTCCCCACGATTAATTATTATGTATTTTCGTTTTCCAGCCAGTTCCATAGAGACTACGTGAGCAGGAATAAATACTCCCCTGATTCGTTTTTGCTCCATATACGAAGTGGTCTTGTTTAATGTAGATGCAGTCATGTATTGCATCTGGTCAAGTGTATAAGTCAAATTGATATATTCACGCACTGATGACGACCATTGATTAAAGAATGCCACAAACTGAAGGCGTGTGTTGAACCAAGCACTTTTATGAACAGCATTTAATGATGTGGAAAAAACAAAGGCAATCAATTCGATAAGCAGGAATGTTATGAGATAGTTATGCTTCTTGATAAAGGCAAGTAATCTCCTCATACAAACATAAACTCATACTTGTTAAGGTCCTTCAAAACAGCATTTGCTCCGTATACGACTGCATATAAAGGATTTTCTGCTCTATGGACCTCTAGCCCTGTCAATCTATGGATTTTTTTATCTAAGCCCCTCAACAGGGACCCCCCACCAGTTATATGTATCCCATGTTTATGAAGGTCTGCTGAGATGGCTGGGGGTGCTTGCGAAAGAGCTTTTATTACAGCCTCTTCAAGAATCCTTAAAGAATTCTTGAGAGCCTCTGCCACTTCATGATGATGTAATGTAACCTTTTTAGGAATTCCTTTTATTGAATCCCTTCCGACCACTTCCATTGGCTCCGGGGGACTCTCTAATTGTTCTATCGCCGCTCCCACTTTTTTCTTTATCTCCTCTGCAATACGTTCCCCGATAATCAAATTGTGTTTGTTCTTCATATAGTCAATGATAGCCTGAGTGAATTCATCTCCCGCTACCCTTATGGATTGGTCAACGACAATACCCTGATTAGAAATAATAGCTATGTCTGTTGTTCCACCACCGATGTCTATTATCATGTGTCCTTCAGGAAGTGTAACATCAATGCCCATCCCTATTGCTGCTGCCATAGGTTGATAGATAAGATAGACCTCTCTGGCTCCTGCCTGCTCAGCTGATTCACGGACTGCTCTTTTTTCAACTTCGGTTATATTAGAAGGGATAGAAACAACCATTTGCCACGAACTGCCCATTATTTTCTGCACTAAATTACTTGGTGGAATCATTTTTATGAATCTCCGAATCATTTCCTGTGCAGCAGTGAAATCTGCTATAACACCGTCTCTGAGTGGTCTTATAGTCTTAATGTTTTCGTGAGTTTTTTCGTGCATTAGAAGTGCCTTGTCTCCAACGGCTATGACTTCCTCCGTGCGTCTATCAATAGCTACAATAGATGGTTGTTCAACAACTACCCTATCGTCCTCCATAATTACCGTGTTGGCGGTACCAAGGTCAACTGCAATTTGTCTTTTTAGTATGCCCATTTTTCTTGCTTCCTTATTACACTTTACAAATGTTTAAAATGTCTGGTTCCCGTAATACCCATTTTAATGTTAAGTTGTTTTGCTTTTTCAAAAACTTGCTTATCGTTCCTTGACCCTCCCGGCTGAATGATAACATCTATTCCGTGTTTATGTGCTTCCTCCACGCTATCTGAAAATGGAAAGAAGGCATCAGAGGCAAGCACAGCTCCTCTTAAATCAAATCCAAACCTTAAAGCATTTGCTATGGCATGCTGGACTGCTCTGACTCGTGAGGGCTGTCCCATCCCTGCCCCCACTAATTGCTTGTTTTTGACTATTGCGATAGCATTGGATTTCAAGTGTTTCACAACCCTCCAAGCGAACAGAGCATCTTCAATTTGTTCTTGCGATGGCTTTTCCCCTATCCATTCTATATCACCATCAATGATAATATTATCGCTTTGCTGAACTAACAAGCCATTTCCCCAAGAAAGAATATTGTACTTTTCACCAAAATTTTTAATGTTATATTTAACAACTATACGTTGCTTTTTCAATTTGGAAAGCAAGTTCTCATCAATATCTGGCACAAGCAATATCTCAAAAAACTTATCAGACAAAAATTCTATAACTCCCTCCGTTGCTTCTGAATTAAGGATTATGATTCCTCCGAATGCCGACTCCGGGTCTGATGCCCATGCCCTCTCAATGGCTTGTTCAGGAGTGTTGTCAACTGCAACACCACATGGATTAGTGTGTTTAAAAATAGCACAGGTAACTTTTTCCGGAAAATCTTTGATAAGTGTTAGGGCAGCCTTAACATCAAGCAAGTTGTTGTAAGAAAGCTCTTTTCCTTGTAATTGCTCAATTGGTAAAGATTCATTTATTGCCAGCCATCCCCGTTGATGCGGGTTCTCGCCATACCTAAGCTTTTGAACCTCCTTAGCACCGAAAGTTATGGGTTCCGGAATATCCTCCTCATCCCACAGATATTTAGCAATTTGCATATCATAAAAAGAAGAGAAGTAGAATGTTTTTGCTGCCATACGCTTCCGCTCCTCAAAGGTTACAACACCGTTACGTTCATTAAGAACATCTTGTATTATCCAGTTCCAATACTTCCGTTCTGGAACAACAAGAACATATTTAAAATTCTTTGCTGCTGCCCGTATCAATGCCGAACCACCAATGTCAATTAACTCAACTGCTTCGTCTATATTAGGCTTTTCACCGAATGGATATAAGTCCACCACTACGAGATCAAATAGCACAAGACCATATTCATTAATTTCCTGCTCATCCGTATCTCTACGTGCTAAAATCCCACCAAACACCTTGGGATGCAATGTCTTAACCCTCCCACCAAGCATCTGGTTAAGGTCAGTTAGGGATTCCAAAGCAATTACCTTAATCCCTTTTTCTGTTAAAAATTTGTATGTTCCACCGCTGGCATAGATAGTTATGTTATTGTTTTGCAGTGCATTACCCAGTTCCACCAGTTTATCATCTTTGTGATATGCAGAGACTAATGCAGTCTTTATTTTTGTTTCCTGCATGAAGGGTCAATTTGGTTTTGGAAATAGGACAGGGAAGTTTTTTTCAATTTCTTCAAAAGAAGTAATGACTTCTGGTTTACCTTTTCTAACAATTACCATGTGTTCATAGTGAGCCGAAGGGCTTTTGTCCGCGGAGATAATAGTCCATCTGTCGGGCAACACCTTCACTGCTCGTGTCCCCGCATTAACCATTGGTTCAATGGCTATAACAAGCCCTTCTTTAAGTGTTTTGCCGTGTCCACGCCTGCCATAATTAGGCACTTGCGGGTCTTCATGCAAGGATTTTCCGACACCGTGTCCAACCAAATCTCTCACCACATAAAGCCCCTGTTCTCTCTCAACAAAATCCTCAATTGCGAAACCAATGTCTCCTATTCTGTTTCCTGCAACTGCGTTTGAGATTCCTCTTTGCAGGGCTTCATAAGTGGTTTGTGCCACCACCAGTTTCAATGGTTCAATTTTATCTCCGACAACAAACGTATAGGCACAATCACCAACAAATCCATTTAAGATGACACCCACATCAACTGAAACCAGCATATTTTCTTTTATTACCTTGTTGCGTGTAGGAATTCCATGAACCACTTCATAATCAAGAGAAAGGCATATAGATGCAGGAAAACCTCTATATCCTTTAAATGCAGGAATTGCCCCGTGGTCAGTTATAAACTCAAAGGCGGCTTTATCTAATTGGTCTCCAGTGACTCCTGGTTTTATTAATTGGGCAAGATGAGCAAGCGTCTTAGATACTAACCTAGCTGCTTCTTTAATTCCCTGCTCCTCCTCTGGACTTTTAATTATCATTTCTCCCCCTCGGCTATATTGTTACACCAATTGGTCTCCTGGCTGCCAACCTGCCTGTTCTCATAAAGCCTTCATAATGACGCATAAGCAGATAACTCTCTATTTGTTGTAGTGTATCAAGCATAACAGCAACAATAATTAATAGAGTTGTGCCACCGAAAAATTGAGCGAACTGGTCGTTGATACCGAATGAGGCAGCAAATGCTGGCAAGATAGCAACTATTCCAAGGAAGATAGCACCGGGCAATGTAACCCGTGAAATGATATTATCAATGTATTCTGCCGTTTTGCGACCAGGCTTAACTCCCGGGATAAAAGCACCATTTCGTTTCATATCATCAGCCATCTGGATAGGGTTGTAAATAACTGCTGTGTAGAAATATGTAAACAGCACAATCAAGATAAAGAGAGTTAAGTTATACCAGAAAGAAGTGTAGTCACCGAACGATTGAGAAAGCGAAATAGCCCATTCAGACTCAGGAAAGAACTGTCCAATCATTGAAGGTATAAACATCAGAGCCTGGGCAAAGATAATTGGCATCACTCCGGCTGCATTCACCTTAAAAGGAATATATTGTCTTGCACCCTGCACCTGAACTATCCTGCCGCCTACCATTCTACGAGCATACTGGATAGGAATTTTTCGCACTGCAAAGGTCAAGGCAACAACAGCCATGGTAACGAGGACCAAGGCAGCTACTTCAATAATCAAAAAGACAAGGCCTCCCGTTTGACCAAAGCGGGTAGTAACTTCAGCGGCGAAAGCAAAGGGTAAATCTGCCAAAATGCCGATAGTGATAAGTAAGGACACGCCATTACCAATGCCCCGGTCAGTTATTTTTTCACCAAGCCACATCACAAAAACCGTACCTGCAGTAAGTAAGATAGTTGTAGTGAGCCAAAACAAACCTTTGCTAATTACTATAGCCTCTCCAGCCATAAAATTCAAATAGGTAACATAGCCACTAGCCTGAACCAAAGTAACAATAACGGTCAGATACCTTGTTATCTGGTTTAGTTTTCGTCTTCCACTTTGACCTTCTTGTTGTAGTCTTTGAAAATAAGGGAATGATACCCCAAGCAATTGAACAATAATAGATGCCGTAATATACGGCATTATACCAAGGGCAAAGATAGAAGCACGTGCAAAGGCACCCCCGGCAAACATATCTATCAAACCGGGTAATCCACCTTGCCCCTGCAGGACAGCCCTCAGCTGTTGCACATCTATCCCCGGCAAGGCTATATATGAACCAATTCTGTAAATAAGAATTAACCCTAAAGTGTAAAGGATTCTCTTTCTTAACTCTTCAACCTTCCAAATGTCCCTAATAACTTGAATCAGTTTCATAGCCCTAAGCCTTAACAATCTGTGGTTCTATACCTGCTACCTTTATCTTCTCAATTGCGGACTTACTAAAAGCGTGGGCTTTAACAGGAACATTGACGGTCCACTCACCCACTCCAAGAACTTTAAATGGTTTGTTCTTTTTTATTATGCCCTTTTCTGCGAGAACCTCAGGGCTTATCTCCTTTAACCCATATTTTTCCACAAAGTATACCAACTGAGCCAAATTAAGTGTCACATATTCTTTTCGCCTAGGTGGATTAAATCCCCTCTTGGGATATTTAAGGTGTAGCGGAAGGTTCCCGCCCGCAAATCCCGGTCTTAGGCTATATCCAGAACGGGACTGAGCACCTTTAGTTCCACGACCGGCAGTAGTGCCCTTTCCTGAGGCATTACCCCTACCAACCCTTTTTCGCTTCCTAACGGCTCCCTTTGACGGTCTCAGATTACTAAGCAAACTCATGATTAAATTATTTTTCTGGTTTGTTCACTTCCTCCACTTTAACAAGATGGGCAATCCTTTTAATCATTCCCTCTATTTGTGGAGTCAATCTGTGTATTCTACTTCTATTAATGCGTCTAATGCCGAGAGCCTCAGCAGTTCTCTTATTACGTTTAGGCTCACCTATTAAACTCCGCACTAAGGTGACCTTAACATATTTTTCCTCAGCCATTGAAAAGCTTATTTAAGGTTATTCCCCTTTGTCTTGCTATTGTTACAGGATCTCTAAGAGATAGCAAAGCTTTCATGGTTGCCCTAATTACGTTATGTGGCGTAGTTGAACCAATGACTTTAGCAATAACGTCTGTATATCCAGCACTTTCAAGGACTGCACGCATTGCTCCACCGGCTATAACTCCAGTACCCGGTGCTGCTCGTTTAATAATAACCCTTGTGCCCATTTCCTTTGCTTCAACATCGTGTGGAACAGTCCCGTGCAAAATGGGGACTCTGTATAAATTTTTCTTAGCCTGGTCAGTGGCTTTTTCAACGGCTGCGGCTACCTCCCGTGCCTTTCCAAGTCCGTATCCTACAATTCCTTCCTGGTTCCCGACCACTACTAATGCCGAGAACCTAAAGGTTCTCCCACCCTTAGTTACTTTAACAACTCTCCTAACATTAACAACTCGTTCTTTAAGTTCTAAGTTAGATATTTTTGGAATTGGGCGACGTTGCTTCTTCCTGAATTGTACTCTTTCTGCCATAAGAAGATTTTTAGAAGTTAAGACCTTGTTCTCTAGCGGCGTCAGCCAATGCCTTTATCCTTCCATGGTATTTGTATCCATTTCTATCAAACACCACCTTAGTAATTCCTTTTTCCAATGCCCTCTTAGCTGCCAGGGCTCCGACTTTTTTTGCCATCTCTGTCATAGGTAATTTCTCTCCCCTTAGTTCTTTTTCTAGTGATGAAGCAGCAACTAAAGTATGTCCCTTTGTATCATCTATAATCTGCACATAAATGTGTTTATTACTACGGAACACGGTCATTCTTGGACGTTCGGGTGTGCCAAACACTTTCTTTCTAATCCTCTTCTTAATCCTTTGTCTCCTGAAAACCTTAGAAGTTTTTTCCTTTAATGCTCCCATGACTTAACTATTTTTTAGCAGCGGCTTTTCCGGGTTTACGTCTAACGTATTCTCCAACATACCTGATTCCTTTACCAGTATAGACGTTTGGCTTTCTAAGTTCTCTTATCTTAGCAGCTACTTCTCCAACAAGGACTTTATCTATTCCCTCCACATGAATCAAAGTTTTTTCCTTTGTTCTTTCAACACTTATTTTAACTTCCGGTGGTGGAATAAAGACTATGCCGTGAGAATACCCCAAGGCAAGTTCCAAAACGTCGCCTTTCATTTCTGCCCTATAACCAACCCCAATAACCTCTAAAGACTTTTTAAATCCTTTACTAACTCCCTCAATTATGTTAGCTATAAGAGTTCTGTATAAGCCATGCATTGCTTTGTGTCTCTTTTGGTCAGTAGGTCTTTTAACCTTTATAGTCTTATCTTCTACTTCAACAATAATATCAGGATGCACTTTAACATTAAGTTCTCCTTTAGGACCTTTAGCAACAACGGTATTATCTTCCAACACCTTAACTTCAACCCCTTCAGGAATTTGTATTGGTTTCCTGCCTATGTGCGACATCTTCGTAAAATTTTTAGAATATAGTTGCTATTAATTCACCACCTATGTTACGACGTCTGGCTTCTTTATCCGTCATTACGCCTTGAGACGTAGAAATTATTGCCACACCAAGACCCGAACGAACCTTAGGCACATCTACAGCCTTAACGTAAATCCTACGTCCTGGTTTGCTCACTCTTTTAAATTCCTTAATTACGGGCTCACCAGTTACTGGGTCATATTTAAGAGCGATAATTATCTTGTCTTGCCCTTGAGGCGTGGGAACTATTCTATATCCTCTAATAAACCCTTGGTCCAACAATAATTCTGTTATTGCTTTTAGTAATTTAGAAGCAGGTATTTCAACTGTTTTATGGCGAGCCATTTGAGCATTCTTAATTCTCGCAATAAAGTCTCCAACTGGGTCTGTAACTGCCATAACCTTTTTATTTTACCAGCTTGCTTTTCTGATTCCAGGGATTTGTCCTGAAGCGGCGAGTTCACGGAAATGAATCCTACAAAGACCATAAAGCCTTATATAGCCCCTACCCCTACCGCAAATTCTACACCTGTTACGAACTCGGACAGGGGAAGAGTTCTTTGGAAGGCGGTCCAATGCTTCCCAGTTACCCTCAGCCTTAAGCCTAGCCCTCTTTTCCCTGTACTTCTCTACTAATCTCTTTCTTTTTTCGTTCCGAGCTATTGTGGCTTTATTTGGCATAATTCTTATCTATTTACTGTTCCTGTTTAACTGTTTTTTGTTCCTTCCTAACAAAGGGAAAACCTAGTTCTTCAAGCAATGCCTTAGCCTCCTGGTCAGTATCAGCAGTAGTAACTATTGTTATGTCCAATCCAGTAACCTTGGGAACCTTATCTATATTTATTTCAGGAAATACAATTTGTTCAGCAATACCAAAGGAAAAATTACCTTTTCCGTCAAATCCGGTGTCCTTAACCCCTCTAAAGTCTCTTACCCTAGGAAGTGCAATAGTGATAAGCCTATCCAGGAATTCCCACATTCTATCTCCTCGCAGGGTTACCCGAACTCCAACGTTCATTCCTTTCCTAATCTTAAATCCGGCTTCTGACTTGCGAGCTTTAGTGAACACGGCTTTCTGTCCTGCAATCAAAGTCAACTCTTCAAGAGCTGCTTCAGCTAATCTCTTATCATTTAATGCATATCCAATTCCCCTATTAAGATTTATTTTCACTAACCTCGGTACCTGCATAATGTTCTTGTATCCGAAGCGTTCCATTAACTTAGGCACAACTTCTTTATGATATTTCTCTTTAAGTCTTGGGATATACCCCTCTTGTTTTTCTACTACCGATTGTTTCTCTGTCATCAGTCAATTATTTTACCACTTTTTTTAGCGTAGCGAACTAGTTTGCCTTCCTCGTTACGTTTTCTGCCCACACGAGTGGGCTCACCAGTCTCTGGGTCAATCAGCATGACATTGGATATATGGATTGGTCGTTCAACTTTTATTATTCCACCTTGAGGGAACTGTTCAGAGGGCTTTACATGCTTGTAATTGACAACTCCTTCTACTAACAGACGTTGCTCCTCGGGAAACACTTTTATAACCCTTCCCTTATGCCCTCTAAACTTACCCCTCATAACCATTACAATATCGTCCTTCTTAATTTTAAGTTGTATCCGCTTTTGTTTTGTTTCTTTTTTCTTCCCCATGGCTATACAAAATTAAACAACTTCAGGTGCTAATGAAACTACTCTAGTAAA
>JAJRPU010000071.1 GCA_024280615.1 Bacteroidota bacterium
CCCATAATACAACCCCAATTAAGCCAATTAAACTAAACAATCTCAACATGGCTCAACGATTTTAAGTTATCAACTTGTTCAAATGCCACTATATCAATATCAAAGACCGTGCCAAAATGTTTTACAAGTTTTTCCAGAACCTCTTCAAGCGGAACCCGTCTTCCCAGTTCCCGTTCCATACTGGTTACGCCCTTGTCTGCCAACCCACATGGAATTATATATCCAAAGTGATGCAGGTTAGTGTTCACATTGAGAGCGAATCCGTGCAGAGTGACCCATCTACTAACTCTAACGCCCATGGCACAAATCTTGCGTACTTTCCTTGGGTCGTTAATGTCAAGCCACACTCCCGTGTAGCCCTTTAATCTTTCGCCTTTAATTCCATATTCTGCAAGGGTTCTTATTATCAGTTCTTCAAGGGAACGCATATACCAGCCTATATCTTCTTTGAAGTAAGAAAGGTCAAGAATCGGATAGCCGACGATTTGTCCAGGACCGTGATATGTAACGTCACCCCCTCTGTCAATATGATAAAATTCAAATCCCTTTCTTTTGAGTAAGTTTACAGGAACAACTATATTGTTTAAATGACCGTGTTTGCCCAGGGTAACCACAGGCTCGTGTTCAACAAGGATGAAATGCATTAGCGGTGGTGATTCAGGTGTAATGTCCTTGTTTATTTTTCTCTCTATTAAAGTATTATGCAGTTCTTTTTGTAAATCCCAAACTGGCTTATATTTCTGTCTTCCCAGCCATAGCACTTTCACAGGTGGTCTCACGACAGGAATTTTTTGAGGTTTTCAATAAGAGAAACGGGAAGTGGGTCAACGCCAGTGTTCAAAGCGGTGAAGTAGGACAGCCAGTCGCCCAACACGGTTAGTTCAAGGATTGCGACAAGCAAGTCCTCAGTGTCAATCTCATGGTAGAAATATGCGATGCCTTTCTCTTGTATCAACTGTTCAAGGAACTTGATTCGTTTTCTGACTCTGTGATTAAGAGACACGTATGATAACATAAAAATTGCCTCTGGAATAATGTTTCCTTCAAAGCCTTCCAACTCATTATGATTCATCTCTGGAATTATATGATAGCCCGCGAACTGCTTTGCGTTCTCATTGAGTTGTTGTTTCCATCTGATTGCCACTGGTTCTAATTCAGCGGGAACATAAATCCATTTAAGTTTTCCTGCCGTTTCCCTGCTCCACTGCTTGGCAACCTGCTCCAGTTCAGCAATGGTGGTTTCCAGCCTCTCACTGGCATGTTCCAGCTGTCCGACCCGTTGGCTCCTGAACCAGCCCAATTTAACAAAGAGAGCCCACAGGACGCCTAATTGATAGCCAAGGGTGTGTCGTGGTGCATAGCCCTTCGGCAATTCAATCAGAGTGTTTCCGTTTGCAACAGCCGTTTCACGAAGCCTGCCCCCTGACGTTATAGCGATGACATTGGAAGGTTGCAATTGACTTGCAATAATGCGATAGTTATGCAGAGTTTCCTCCGTATTGCCTGAGTAGGAAATGAAAATTGCCTTGGCATTTGGTGGAACTCGGAAATGGTCTGAGAGATATGAGTTTACAAGCCAGATAGGATAAAACCTGTATTCAAGGGATTGTAGTAGGGAAATCAAGTAGCGTCCTGCTATTGCGGACCCACCCATTCCACAAACAAACACTGGTGCCGTATGCGAACCCACTGATATATCACCCAGTTCAAGACCCTTCCTCAACTGTTCCGGAAATTCCCTAATCCAATTTTCAATGTTGCTCATATACCCCATTTTTTCCTTTGCTTTTGCAATGTAAAAGTAAGAACTTGTCTTTTTGTGAAGTCATAACTGCCTACCACTTTCATATCGTGTTTAACTGCTTTAAAGGTTCCCACAGTGGGCATTGTCAAGAAACCAATAACTCGCCAACCATTATGAGCCCAAATATCCCTCATATGTTCAAGAAGTTGAACTAAGTTGTTTTCAATTGGTGAGATAAAAAAGTAATGAGTCCTGCCATTGCCATAATTCTTGACCTCTGACCCAGTAGGAAGGACTTTCTCAAGTTCCTCTTCGTATGGCAATAAAACTTTTTGTGCCACGTAGTAGTCAACCGCTGCCACTTTGGATACTGTATCCTCTTAAAAACCTCTATTACAATTTTAGGAATTGGTACATGAATCACTTTGAAATGATATCCTATCCAAGCACTATACACAATTTCCGCTATGTGACTTAACATAGTTAAACTAGTCCTTGTTAAACTAGTCCTTTTTACTTCTGTAACATATTATCTCTTTCCTTTCACCTTGCCAGAAATTGCATCATAAAGATATGACATTTCAAAAAATTGGTATTTGAATCTCTTTAACATTGGAATCTCATGAATCTCACGTTTCACTCTCCCCATTAGGTCATAGTCGTAATAAACAACATAATCTGGCTCCTCTGTGCCTGTCCATTTCTGCCAGACTTTGTGCGTGGTTACGCGACCGCGGAAGTGTCCGGAACTTATCGGGCTTCCTGTCGCTGCCGTGTCGTAAATCTGCACAAACCTATCCCAAATTGTTCCCATGTTCAATGGCACATTATTTATATATGCAAAATTAACAAAATTTCCGTTAAGTGAAGCAACATCCCCTTCAATAGGGCTTAAACTATCATATCTGACAAATGACACCTTATTTTCTATTTGTTGGCGGACCAAATAAGTTGCCAATGACTCCATATCAATGCAATGCCGCACGAATTTTATACGTCAGTATATAAAATAACCCCTACTGTCTAAAGCATTTATCACGCTATAAAAACTATCAAGTTGTCCAGAACCAACTGGTGGCACTATTGAACCTCCAACATCAATTATTAACTTACTTGGACAACCATTCAGAACAAATATGCTATCATTAAATGACAACAAATAAGCCACACTTCCAGGCAATATCAAAACATCTGTGATAGAACTATAGTTAATAAACTTTCTTAAATTATTGTTTCTGCAAATATAATACTCATACACTTTCAAAATGTATAAATCAGGCAATCCAATATAAAAATTTTTAATATTTTCAAAATAAAGTGATATCGACTTATCCACTACTCCACTTTTAGTCATTAGAATGCCCTCAATCTTACCTGACTTGTTATAATAAAAATACACCTTACACCACAACGTATCAACACTTTTAACCCTATACCCAATACCTCCGCTTCTGTTAAATATTAATTTACAAATTGACGCTAACATAGTTTCTTCCATATTATTATTGGTAATTTGCGCTCTACTTATAGAATATAAGTCAACCAAACTTGGTAAAATTATTAAAGCTATTATTAACAGTACCCACAAACAATTCGCAACCATTTTTTTTAATCTGACCTTTGCCCCCTCTTTAGTTCTCGAAACAACATAGTCCTTGAAAATCTCCATATCATTTTATTTAACTTTTTCTCCTTTTTATGATGTTCCTCTTCAGATCCCCTTACTCCTTCTACATAGGGAATCCAATTATGAATAAGAAGCTCATGTAATATCGTCGGACCCTCATATATTCTTTCACTACTACTTGCTTTCCGAACTTTTCCTATTTCATCGTCGTATATCGTAGGATTAGAAAAAACAACAACTGTTGAATGTATAACACCTTTTCTAACATATCCTATCACCGTGAAGCCTTCTGCTGGGTTCTTAGGATCGTATCCAAGCTTCCTCTCCATTCTTCCCATCTCTGCACCAGTTTCATCATCCACATAAACCTTAGCTTTAACCGATACTGAGTCATTAACGTCAGTCACTATTATATCTATCCACCCAACTTGAGAAATAAGCTGAGATATTCTCTCATACGTTATTCGCTGCAACTCATTCAACTCCTTATCTTGCAACCTATTAGGATCAAAATGCAATTTACCATCTTTAATATAAAATGGATTACTACTTTTTCCAAATAGTTCATCTGTGACTTTCATAAATTCCTGTGCAGCCTTAGCATTTAAAAACCTAATACTGTCACCTATCATATCAACATACATCACAGGATTCCCCC
>JAJRPU010000072.1 GCA_024280615.1 Bacteroidota bacterium
AAAAGACAATAGAGAAAGACAGCATTGTTGAATGGAAAGTAACCGTAGTCAAGGGCGACACAATCAGAAGTCCTGTATATAGGCGGTTCAAGGCAACAATCACAGAAATAAGGCAGTTCAAAGAGGTTGCTATACATAGCAGGGTCTCCCTTGTGGAAGGAGAACACACGGTTATTAGTTTGCCGATTGATGTAACAACCAAGTTTGAAAATGTTGGATATGTCATTATAGGAGACAAAGAAATTGTTCCTAGGGAAATCCTTGCTAAGGGAATAAAAGGACCCGTCCCTTTCCCAGCTGATATTGAAATGGTTATGATGGGAGCTGATGAATTAAGGAGACGGGCCGTTGAGTTTATTCAAAGAAACAGGTCTTATTTTGAACGATGAACATTCGTTATTGTCTGGACTTTAGAATACTATCTGGGTTCTGACTGAAACACCGTGCAGGGCACCTATGCCTGCCCACATAGTGTAAACATAATTTAATTTAAGTTTCACTGCTGAGGTGAGATAACCATTTACACCGAGGGTGAAGCCTTGCAGGGACCCACCACCACCTGCAACCCTAAGGTCTGCCTGGCTGTATCTAATAGCTACTTCCCAGGCTCCAGTACCGCCTTCATTAATTGGCTTGGATGGTTTGACGCCACCAGCACCTTTATGCAAGCCTTTGAACTGCCTGTGTTCTCCTGTAAGAATATAAGAGATCTGAGCATAGAAGGCGTTTATGTTATCATTCACAGGATTATTTACCAGGTCCTTTCCTTGTATGAAGAAACCCATTCCTTCGGCTTGAATACCCAAAGGACCGTGATTAAATGCCAGTTCCAGACCGCTTGAAGTAAGTGATGAGACCAATACGTCAGGAGTGGCAATTACCTTGGGCAGGGTGCTTACCTCGGGTCTTAACTTCCAGTGGATGAGTCCTTCTTTTGGTTGCCAGTAGGCACCGTGAACACCAACGAACAACCAGTTAGCACCATTCTCAGAGAACACCGGCAGGAATGCGAGCCGCAAAATATAATTTAGTTCTTGAGGAGTTCCTTTGAAGTCGTTGGCTTTGTCTGTGTTAAAGAAAGTAGCGAATTGATAGCCCCATCGTTTTTTGTCTCCACGAAGCATTATTCCAGTGCTGCGAACGCCGGTCAATTCAGAAATGTAGCTTCTTTCAATGAAGGTTATGTGGTTGCTGCTTGTGAGAGCCTCAAATCTCAATGGTTGTTTGAACTGACCGATTTTGATTCCTTTAAGCCACCATTTCTTGGTATGAAACTCTATAAAGACGTCCTTGAATTTGACTTTTCCACCCGCAAAATCCATCTGGACCTTGTAAGCAATTAAGCCGTTGTAAAGCTTGCCACCATTGTAAAGCCTAACTCGTCTGAATCTGGAAGTCAGGGGGGCAATGGGTCCAGAAAGGGCATTTACTGTGTCGTCAGCCCACTGGACGTTAATGTCGTAGTGAATCCTACCACCAAGCTTGATTTGATAGTTGTCACCTTTGATCTTCAGGGAGTTTTTCCAAGAGGGTTGTGCAAAAGAGAGTGTTGACACAACTAACCCTAGAAACATTACCTGTCTCATGACTTTTTGATTTTGAACGGTTTACACATCTCACCGCAAATATACGGCTATTATGTATTGATTCTAGCTGACCTAAGTCTTCTGTTGTAAATAATAAACATAGCACATTAGTATGAATTTGTTATCTTTATAGAAGCTTAAAAAGGCTTAATATGACGGAAAAAATAATTGCAGAGGATATACAATCAATTGCTAAGCTTCTTAAGAGGGGAGGTTTCCTTGTTGATTTGGAAGATGATAAGACTATCCAAGTGTCCAGTGGTGATAGTGTTGTTAAACTCAAATATGCCAATGGAATGATACATATATCAGACGGAGAAGTTCTGGATAGGTTGAGTGTTTTAAAGGTACTAACCGGCAATCCATCGTGGGTGGATGTCCTTTTCATTGCTGCATTTGAAAGGGCTACAGAAAAATTAATACATAAACGCGACCCACAAGCAACAGTCTCTATCACAAAAAAATCCAATAACAAATTTGTTATCAAATATGAAGACCAGCCAATAATCACCATTCAACCAGATGCTTCATTTGTTACAATCTCTGGAGTTAGCAACGAATGGGACAACGAAATTCCCACTATAATTTCAACCATTGATGATGAATTGCCTATTTATTTCTGGACAATTCCAGTGGAATGGACAGTGAATGCCACACCAATCATTGACCCTGACTTGGATATGATACCTGAGGAAGTAGAAGGAATAGACTGGATAGATTATGTGCGTGAATACATAGCGTCCAGTCCAACACTATTAAGCATAATGGAAAAACTTATAAATTCTTTCTTCAAGCAAGGCGGATGGCTTGAACAATTCGCCAGAGAAAGGGGAATCCCTTATCAGGAAAGAACCAGCCAAATCAAAATGGCAAAGCAAGTTCTTCATACTTTATTATCAAATGATAAAAAACTCATTGTGGAAGCACCCACTGGAACAGGAAAAACCTTCGCTTACTTAGTGCCAGTCTATATCATAGCATGGATGATTAGAAGAACCATTGAATCTCAAGTGGCTTCAGGATTGCTCAATAGCGCATTCTTACAAATCCATTATCGCGTTGCTATCTCTACTCACACAATCACCTTGCAAAAACAAATCTATGTAAAAGATTTGCCAGTTATTGAAGAAATATTTAAAAACAATTTGATGTTCACTTTGTCTTATGCCCTCGCTATGGGAAGAAATAATTATATCTGCTTGCGACAAACTGATGAATACTTATCATCGCTTGAAAAGTCCACGAAAGGTAAATTAAGGGGGATTAACGATGAAGTCATTAAACGTAGGCAAGATTTTGTTTCCTATGTGAGGAGTCTTATTGAGGAAGCGAAACTTGAACATGGGCTGGTTGATGAATTGATGAATTGGCTCGGAGATTCATATCATGACATTTTCTTTGATATGAAAGAACATATTCAATCCGATAGGAAAAATACTCTTAAGGACAAATGTCCATTTAAGGAACAATGCTTCTATTATAACAATAAAGAAAAATGGCAAAGTGCTAATATTCTAATAATGAACCACTATCTCTTAACCCTTGCTCTTGGCTTAAAGCCTGCATACTTCAAGACAATTTGTGGCATTATTGTTGACGAAGGGCATCACTTTCCTGAAGTGGTCAGGCAACAACGTGGAAGGATTGACTTCTCAATATCTGGAATTATCCACAGCGTTGAAAAACGAATGAAGCGATTCCATGAAATCAAAGACTGGCTAAAAGGGCAGGGAATTCCATATAGGCTTAAGTTCCTGCAGGGAATGGCAATCATCGGTAAGGAAGTGCATGACGAATATTTAAAGAAATTGGACGTTGCGGAAAAGAAAGTTTCAGAACTTAAACTGATTATTGAAAAAATATCTGAGTCGGATGCAGACCAAATTATGCATAGTGCAAAGATGCTTGATAATGAAGGGAAAATTAAAAACAACAAAAGCAGTTTATATATCCCGATTAAACCGATAGGAATAATAGAAGAAAACTTCAGATTTTTGAACGAAACAGATATAATACGCATTATAAAAAACTTACATGATGTACTGAATAAGTTAAAGGCTGGTATCCAAAATGTAGAACATGCCATGGGGAACTTAATTGATGTTTTGCTACATGGATACGAAAAGGTATGGTTGGATTTGCCATCTAATGAAGCGGGCAGTCTGAGGGAATATATAAAAACTCTTGAGGAATCAGTTAGCGAGTTTTTTTCCGCTTACATAACAAGCATTAAGGAATTCATTGACAAGTTGCAAGATGCCATAGAAGTAATTCAGGGCTTTGCAAGCGAAGAAGATTGTTCTAAGTATGCATATTGGATAGAGATTCGCAGAGACAAAAGAAGTAAGCAAAAAAGGAAATATGTTATTAAATTACAGAAGCAAGCAGTGTTTTCAGGAGATTTGTGCAGGGAGTTGATAACTAGTGCAACCTTTCCCTTTGTGTTCACTTCTGCTACCATGACTACACTTGGAAGTTTTAATTTTTTCTTGTCCAGTGCAGGCTTGAGAGAATTTGTGGATAATATAATAATGGAGAAGTTGCCACCTGCTTTTGATTATGAGTCTCAAATGAAGATTTTGGTTCCCGTTGATGCACCAAATGTGAAAACAGAACCACGAAAAAATCTTAAGAAAGATGATGATTACATTGAGTATTTGGTTAATCATTTAGGGAGATGGCTTGTAGCATCAAAGGGACAGGCTCTTGTCCTGTTCACCTCAGTTGATATGATGCGATTGGTTTATGAAAGAGTGAAAGATTATGTCTATAATAAGGGGATTGATATATATATCCAGGATAATGGAATGAGCAGAGATATGCTTCTTAAAACCTTTAAGCAAAATAGACATTCCGTGTTGTTTGCCACAAAGACATTCTGGGAAGGAATTGACATTCAAGGGGATTCATTGCAGCTGCTTGTCATCACGAGAATTCCTTTCCCTAACCCGAGTGATATTAACGAAAAGGCATTGGAAAAGTGCTTTAACCAGCAGGAAATTAGCAAGTTTATGGAATATGATTTGCCTATGGCAGGAATGCTATTACAACAAGCAGTTGGCAGACTAATTAGGTCTGAGACAGATTCTGGAATTGTGATTATCACAGATAGTAGGATAATTGATGAGAGGAAACGATATTCCTATGCGTTGCAAAGGTCTCTGCCTGTTCCTGTAGAACCCGTTTTGTCACAGAAGATTGAACAACTCTTGAAGAAGACAATAAGACGAGATTGAGACAAACTTGAAATTTGACTATTTGGAAATTATCTTTTTTACATAACTTAGCATCAAAAGGAGGTTCATTATGGCTCAAGTGGAAGTTATAATGCCCAAGATGGGAGAAAGCATCACTGAAGCAACCATTACAAAATGGCTTAAGAAAGAAGGGGATGTTGTGGAAGCAGATGAACCAATTGTGGAAATAGCCACCGACAAAGTGGATTCGGAAGTTCCGGCACCGGTTTCAGGGAAAATAGTCAAAATACTCTATAAGGAAAATGATGTAGTGCCGGTGGGCAGCCCTATTGCAATAATAGAAACTGAAGGGGAGGCGGCTGTGGAAGGACCGGCACGAGTGGCAGAGGAAACAGTTCAAGAAGTTGCCCCGGCAGTTACTGAACAGCCAGCAGTAGCTCAACAAACAACTGTTTCTCAACAACCAGTGCAGTCAACGGGAGACAATGGAGACAGAAGCAAATTCTTCAGCCCGGTGGTAATGCGTATCGCTCAGGAACATGGCATATCAATGGCTGAACTGGCATCTATTAAAGGTACTGGGCTAGGCGGACGGGTCACTAAGAAAGACATCTTGAGATATATCAAGGAGAGAGAAAGTAAGTCTGCACCACAGCAAGAAGTGCAACCACAACCAGCTCAGCAACCAGCCCCGCAGACTGCACCTCAACCGGCACCACAGCCCACTACACAGACTGTGACACAACAGGCACCCCCAGTCGTCTCTTCAGAAGATTATGAAAAGAAATATGGAGGTCCTGTTGAGGTTATTGAAATGGACAGGGTCAGAAGGCTTATTGCCGAACATATGGTTAAATCCAAGCAAACTTCTCCTCACGTTACTTCATTCGCGGAGGCAGATGTTACTAAAATCGTAAAATGGAGGGAAAAAATTAAAGATGAATTCTTTAAGAGAGAAGGATTTAAACTGACATATACCCCTATATTTATAGAGGCAGCAATCAAAGCATTGAAGGACTATCCATTACTCAATGCTTCAGTGGAAGGAGATAAGATAATTGTCAAAAAATTCATAAACATAGGTGTTGCCGTTGCCCTTCCCGATGGCAACTTAATTGTTCCTGTTATTAAAAATGCGGACCAATACAATCTTGTCGGGCTTGCCAGAGTCCTTAATGACTTGGTCACCAGGGCACGGTCAGGGCAATTGCGTCCCGAAGACATTGAAGGAGGCACATTCACACTTACTAATGTCGGAACCTTTGGTAGCATAGCCGGAACGCCGATTATTAACCAGCCTCAAGTGGCTATTCTTGCTACCGGAGCAATCAAAAAACGTCCTGTGGTCATTGAAACCGAAGAAGGTGATATGATAGGCATCAGGCACATAATGATTTGTTCCCTTTCCTATGACCACAGAATAATTGACGGTGCCCTGGGTGCAACTTTCCTGAACAGATTTATTTACTACGTGGAAAACTTTGACTCTAACCAGAAAATATAGTGAATAGTGATGAGAAGAAAAGCAATTGTTTGGGGAGCAACGCTTCTAATGATTACTTTTGCTCTTCAATCTTGTGGCTTATTCAGATATTCTTCGGCTTACAGGAAGAAACGTCGTGATGCTTATGACCTCTACTACACTTATCAAAACTATGAAAAGGCTCTCAAGTACTTTACCGAGCTTGATTCTATGAGCCAAGGCAAGGACTGGAAAGTCCGTTATCACAGAGCACTTTCTTACTTGCAAAGTGATGTTAATAAGCCAGCAGCACTGCCTCTGCTGCTTGATAAGACCGTCGGCAAAAAAATGAACAAGAAGAAGCGAAAGAAAGATTATTACTATTGGTTGGGAAGGGCTTATCACTATGCTAGTAAATTTGATTCAGCAATCTATTGGTATGACCAATTTCTTGAGATAGCGGGAGAAGGCAGCAAAAGAGCACCAGAAGTTAAATTGCTTAAGCAGCAAGCTGAAACAGGAAAGAAGCTGGTTGCAGAGCCAAAGAACATAAAGGTTGAAAATCTTGGACACGCCATCAATACACCCTATCATGAGTATGCACCCGTTATCACACCCGATGAAAGTATTCTAATGTTCACCTCTCGCAGACCCGGAAATATCGGCGGATTGAGGACCAGAGATGGGCAACCTGACACCTTCGGTGGAATGTGGTTTGAAGATGTTTATGTGGCAATTAAAGCAAGCGGTAAGTGGTTGGAGGCACAAAACGTAGGAGCACCCGTTAACACACCTGACCACGATGCCACGGTGACTATATCTCCAGACGGCAAGGTGATGTATTTCTATAGAATTGACGGCAAGAAATGGGGTGATATATATAAGAGTGTTCAGAGGGGCTATACATGGGCAGAACCTCAGAAATTAGGACCACCAATTAATAGTGAATATTGGGAACCAAGTATGACAATGACTCCAGATTCACAAATTATCATCTTTTCAAGTAACAGACCCGGTGGATACGGAGGATTGGACCTCTATATGAGTAGGAGATTACCCGATGGTTCCTGGGCTAAACCGGTAAACCTCGGTCCTAAGGTGAATACGCCCTATGACGAAGATGCTCCATTTATTCACGTGGACGGCAAAACTCTTTACTTCAGTTCCAATGGTCCAAACAGCATGGGTGGGTTTGATGTGTTTGTTACAAAGATGATTGGCGATAACGAGTGGACAGACCCAGTGAACCTCGGCTACCCCATTAACACCCCAGACGATGACATATTCTTCGTGCTCTCCCCTGACGGCAGACGTGGGTATATGGCTTCTGTGCGTCCAGAGGGATTGGGTGGTCAGGATTTATATATTATATACATGCCTGTGGACAAAGACATTTTGCCATCAGCACTTGTTCTTGTTAATGCTAATGTAGTTGATAGCGAAACGAAACAACCGGTGTTTAATGCTCAAATCAAAGTGTCTTATAAAGATTCTGTAATCGGAGTATTTACAGCAGACGAAAAAGGGACGTATGTAATGATCGTTCCAGAAGGAGTTGAGCTGGTCTATATTGTAGAGGCAGAAGGCTATCCCTCTTTTGTTGATACACTTGCATTTAAATCAGAACAAGAAGGAGCCATTTCTTACACATTTGAACTAAAGAAGGAAACGATAGACCAATGGGAACAACTCAGACGTCTCATGCCAGTTGTATATTTTGACTTTGACAAAGCTGTGGTCAAGAAGTCTGAAGAACCAAAGGTTGATAGCGTCATATCCCTTATGAAACAGTATCCAGAGGCACGTCTCCGAGTTGTTGGACACGCAGATGCCAAAGGCACACTGCAATATAACTATAGATTGGGTATGAGAAGGGCGGAGGCAGTGGCTGACCTGCTTGTAAAGAAAGGATTTCCCAAAGACAGAATAAATATTGAAAGTTATGGAGAAGTTCTGCCAGTTAAAATTAACGTTCACATTGACGGTAGAGATAATCCGGAGGGAAGGGCTTTTAACAGACGGGTTGAATTCATTCCATATCCACAAGGGGCTGAGATTAAACCTCTTGCCGACCCCCTTAAAATACCTGCAGTTATTAGGTATGGAACATTTATTGATACTCTAAGCAAAAATATATTCACTGTGCAGGTCTATTCAGGGAAGAAGAAGTTGCCATTGGCTTATCTTACCGGAATGCATCCTGTGATTTTGAAATATGAAGGTGGTAGATACACCTATTATTCTGGTGTCTTTGCAACTAAAGAAGAAGCCCAGAAACACGCAGAGAATCTCAAAGAGATGGGAGTGCCAGACCCTGCAGTTACAACAATAGTTTCACGGAAAGCAAAGGTTGCGGATAAGCAACCGGCAGCAGGACATAAACCAAAGATGAAGTAGTTTAATGTTTTCCTAGTTAGTTGGGGCTAAAGATTATTGCAGCAGATGGAAATCAGTATGTAGGTGAATGGTTAGCTAAGGTGATTATAATTGGACAATAATGTTAATCTTTTAGAGCCGTTTTGGGTTGTATATATGCAGGTTTGAGCACAGCTAATGAAAATTTTTTTATCTTCGGGCATGCAAGTAGTGCAGGCATTGGAAGTTGAAAATACTTATACATAAATTTTTTATGTGTATTAATAATTGCACATTACTTTCTAGATTCCAGAACCAGTTGAGTGAAAAATAAGAAGGCTGATATTATGCTCAAGAAGTAAATCACGTCTCTTGAGTCAATTACTCCTCTTCCCAAAGAAATATAGTGGGCATACATGCCCAGTTGTTCAAAGAACCAGTCGTAGCGACCTATGAATGTAGCAATTTGGCTTATGGCTCCAAAACCATAATAGAAAAAGAATGAGATGAATAAGGAAAGGAGAAAAGCGACTGTTTGACTGCTTGTAATGACGGAAGCGAAAAGTCCTATGCTTGCAAAGGAAGCTCCAAGAAGAATTAATCCCATATATGAACCTGCTATAGCGCCGATGGGCAGGTTACCGACGGGCGTGGAAAGCCAATACAGGGAGACAACATAAGTTATCGTTGGAATGAGGGCTAACACTAACAGAAAAGTTGCTGCAAGAAATTTGCCTATAACAACTTCCCATTCTTTAAATGGTCGTGTGAGGAGAAGCTCAATTGTTTGTGTTTTTTGCTCTTCGGCGAAGGAACGCATTGTGATTGCTGAGGCAAGAAACATAAGTAGCCATGGGGCAAAATCAAAAAATGGTTGCAGGGTGGCATATCCAGATTCTAAAATGCTGGTTTGGGGGAAGACCCATAACCATAGTCCAGAGGTAACAAAAAAGACTGCAAGAGCTATGTATGCAATTAAGGAACTCAAAAATGCCGAGACTTCTTTGAAAAATATTGCTTTCATGACTCCATAGTTAATTTATGGAAAACTTCCTCCAGAGGTTGTTCTTCTTCAACGAGCGTCAGGAGTGTCCAATTACTTTCAACACAGAGTCTGTATAATTCGGGACGAATGTCTTTTTCGGAGGAGTAGATAAACCAATGACCAGGACTAATAGGTTCCACGTGCCATTTCCTCAACACTTGAGGAACTCCACTAATCTTTTCCCGGATTTCCAGTCTGAATCGTCTTCGAGAGAAGATGGTTTTCTTGAGGTGTGCTGGGTCCCCATCAGCAACAATACGCCCTTTATTGATTATAATAACGCGAGAACAAACCTGTTCCACCTCCTGCATAATGTGTGTTGAGAGCAGAATGGTTCGTTCCTTCCCCAGTTCCCTTATTAGATTCCTGATTTCAATAACCTGATTGGGGTCTAATCCGCTGGTTGGCTCATCTAATATTAGAACTTCAGGGTCGTGTAGCAGAGCATGGGCAAGCCCAACCCGTTGCTTATAACCTCGTGAAAGCTGTCCGATTGGTTTGTGTTGTTCAGGACCCAACCCGGTTAAATCAATGACCTCCTTAATTCTTTTATAAGGTTTGGATATTTTTTGTGAATAAGCCATAAATAACAAAAATTCTTTGACATACATATCGTAATATAAGGGATTGTTTTCGGGCAAGTATCCGGTGTGTTTGCGAACCTCCAATGATTGTTCAATGCAATCATATCCAAGGATTCGAGCCTCTCCTTCCGTGGGCAAATAATACCCAAGCAACATTCTCATAGTTGTTGACTTGCCTGCCCCATTGGGTCCCAGAAATCCTACTACTTCGCCCTTACTTACAGAAAAGGAAACCTTGTTAACAGCAATCTGTTCTTCAAACCTCTTGGTTAAATTCTTTACTTCAATGTATGTCTCTGCCATACTCAAAACCAGATTATTGGGTAGCTATGTCCTTAGTAGGTGTAGCTTGATGTTTATACTTTGTTGTTGATGTTTGTTGATTCTTTTCAGGCAATATGATTCTGACCACAGCTTTGTGTAAGGGTTTCCTGAATTTTGCTGTTGGTTTAAGGGGCTTTAGTTCTCCTTTCCCTTCTGATTTTATCCTTACTATTTGAACGAAGTCAGTAATTATTTTGGTTACATTGTCTGCACGTTTTTGTGAAAGTTTTAAATTGTAGTCTGTGGGACCAAGGTCGCAGGCATATCCATAAACAATTATGCTCATTGTGTCCTGTGCCTCTTTAAAATATTGAACCCATGGTGTTAGCCAGTTGAGTAGGCTGTCCCTGAATTCTTCTTCTACAATGGCTCTGTCGTGGTCAAAATAGACGATGAACGAGTCGGGCTCCTCAGGTAGCGGAACCTCTCTCTTGGTGTAGAGCTCAATAAGATATTCAGGGAGTTGTTTGCCTTCTGCCCAACCACTGAAGGAATCCCTGACAACTGATAATTCTGTGAACTGCATAGGTTTGCCACCGATTAGAACCCATGGCTTTTTCTCAAAAGGCACAAAGGAAGTTGTGTCTATAATTGTATTCCATATAATAGGGGTTAAAGTGTCTTCATATGCCCAGAGCCATTGATTACGCCCAGCAATGTATTTACGCCACCTCGGTTCCCATCTAATAACGAACGTGTCCTTTTGTCCTGATACATACCATTGATGCACGGGAAGGAGGTAGTTGCTGTCAGCACTGACTTTCCAGTCCAGATCAGGGAAGGTTGATATAAGTGGTGTTACACTGGAGATTACATTATTGTGTTTCCTTTGAATTGATATTCTTGCAATTGGAGTCATGAAACCCTGATAGATTCCAATCAGTTCAAAATCACCTTCTAGGGGGACCGAAACAGAATATTTTCCTGTGTTCTCGTTACTGTATGTCACCAAGATTATTTCACCGGTGGCAAGGTCTTTTAACTCAAGCCTTGAAACCACCGGGTTGCCGTTAAAAGTTGTTTTACCGCCGATGGTTGTTAAAGCAGGAGGAGAATAGAACCAGTTGGGTGTTGCAATAGCATAGATATCTTGGGTTCCAATCCCATTCATTCTGTCTGATGTTAAGTATGCTCTGAATCCATATTGCGAAGAATAGAAATACAGGTCATTGTCAGGAGTGTTTACGGGAGGACCCACGTTGATAACATTTGCCCATGTGCCGTCGGGTTGTCTCTCTGCTCTAAAGATGTCATAGCCTCCCATGCTGCGAGTGGGTGCATTTGATGCGAAAAAGAGATATTTTCCATCTGGAGTTATGTAAAGACCCTCTTCGTCATATGGGGAGTTGATGATGGGACCGAGATTTTGAGGTTTGCCCCAGGTGCC
>JAJRPU010000073.1 GCA_024280615.1 Bacteroidota bacterium
ATGTTTTTCTGCAATAACCCATCTATTGTGGGCTCAATAATTCTGGATTTAACTTTTGCAATGTGATAGCCTGTTAGCCAGCCGGGACTCACTGACCCCATCCCTCCGGTGTTGGGACCTTTGTCCCCATCATAAGCTTTCTTATAGTCCTTAGCAGTGGGCAGCAAAACATAACTATCTCCATCTACCCACAAGAAAACGGATGCTTCCATTCCCGGAAGGAACCGCTCAATAACTATGGATGCGGAAGCCTCTCCAAACCGACGATTTATAACCATATCGGTGGCGGTAGCAACCAGTTCTTCCTTATTGTCAACTATAATGACCCCTTTTCCTGCCGCTAAGCCGTCGGCTTTCAAGACATATGGGGGTTCCCACTCATGGGCAACCCGTTCAACAACTTCATTCAAATTGCCATCATCAGCCACATAGAAGTCTGCTGTTGGAATTCCCAATTCTTTCATAAATCGTTTTGCCCATACCTTGCTTCCCTCTAACCTGCTTCCTTCCTTGTCCGGACCAACAAACCAAATCTTGTCTCCGAATCTTTCTTTTATAAAGTTTCTTAATCCGGCGACCAAAGGTGCCTCCGGACCAACAACAATGCCATTAATGCTAAATTCTTCTACAGCCTTAACAATCCCTTCAAAATCAAGTGGGTCAATACTCAAATTTGTCCCAATTGAAGAGGTTCCTGCGTTTCCCGGTGCCACATACAATTCAACATCAGGATGATTATGCTTTATTGACCAAGCCAAAGCGTGCTCTCGTCCTCCACTTCCAATGACCAATATCCTCATAGCATTACAAAGATACAGCATATATCTGATGTTTGATTTATGTACCTTTCACCTATGTTCTAACTTTCTTAACTCTCACATGCAACCTTTTCTATCAAAAATGCATCTAATATAGGAAACTAAAAATTAATTGTCATGAGTAATAATAACATAACTTTAGGAATTAGTTTTTTCATTATTGCTTTGCTAGTACCTAAATGGACAGCTGGGCAATGCAGTGCAGATGCAATTATTCAAGGACCTGATTCTTGCAGTCAAACTGTGTTTTTAGACCTAAATGGTTCTTCTCCGGGCTTTAGCTTCACTGTTAACTGGGGGGACGGTGTAATAGATTCAATGTCCACATCGGGATTATACTCACACACATATCAATCCACAGGGATTTACTTTCCCTTTGTTGTGGTGCATCCTTGTGGCGATACAATATATCCATTATCCGTTAATTGCGTAGTAATTCAGGACACTAATGTAGTTTCTGGTACTATGGTGTGTGACACGTCAACACATGTTTATATTCCTGATAGCTGTGGATCAATTCAGGGATTTGCTTACATAGATGTTAACGGAAACTGCTCCTTTGACAGTACAGATATTCCCTTGTCAGGATCTCAAGCCATAGCTTTAAGCGATGGCAACTACACAACGCACGCCTTCGTTTCACAAAGTGGTTTCTTTGAACTATTTGTTTCTGCCACGGATACTTATTCCGTTTTTATTGACTCTAATGCTATCACAAATATGGGCATTGTTCCATCATGTGGATATTCAAATGGTGTTCAAGCAATAGCAGGAGACACATTGCTCTTTCCTTTTACTTGCAACAATGCCAGTTTTGACTTATCCATTGATGTATATGCGTTCCTATTCGCTCAAGTTGTTCCCCGTTGTTTATATTTCACGATAGAAAACAGTGCTTGTTCACCAATAGCGGCGGATATAACTTTATCCTTACCTCCTGAACTTAATTTCACTGGTACGGTGTATACTTATTACACTGACTCCGCAGTTTCAATTCCTTTCACTGTTTCTGGCAATGACATTGTGTTTAGTAATGTTAATATGGACCCGTTCAGCCAATTACATGGTTGCATAATGGTTACGGCAGACTCATTATCTACTTCCCTCGGAGACACTTTATGTATAACCGGGACCGTTGAGCCTACTGCTGGAGATGTTGATACAACGAATAACATGGATGTAGCATGTGGAGTAGTTGTAACCTCTTACGACCCAAATGATAAACAAGTCGCAATAGAAGGAGTCAACGCCAATGGATTTGTAGATGCTAATAAAACTATGGAATACTTAATTCGGTTTCAAAATATGGGGAATTATTACGCTCGGAGAGTGATAGTAATTGATACATTGTCTCCTCACCTAAATTGGCAATCTTTAAACTTGGTGAGCTCTTCCCATCCAGTCAGGATAATACATAACGACTCTATTGTACACTTTATCTTTGACAACATCTGGCTTGCACCCAAAGACTCTGACGAGGCAGCTAGTCAGGGGTTTATATTCTTTACTATTGACCAGAATCCAGATTTAGCACCGGGAACAGAAATTACCAATTTCGCTGATATATACTTTGATTATAATCCTCCTGTTAGGACCAATGAAGTTATTAGCATAATCAAAGATCCTGACACACCATTAGGGGTTCAAGCGTCTGAGAGGTGGACTATTAAAGTGTTCCCCAACCCAGCCTCTAAAAACATTCACATTTTGCTCTCTAATTCAACAGAAGCAAACATTTTTCTTTATAACACGAGCGGGCAAGTGGTGTTCAATACAAAAGGCTCAGACAACGTCACTATTGGGGTCTCTAATCTACCTGCAGGAATGTACCTATTGATGATAACAACTAATGATGGGCATCAAGAAACATACAAAGTAAAGATTAATTAGCAGATTCAAGTTAATGTGAATTATTGAAAACGGGGGCTTGGTTTGGCCAGGTCCCCATTCCTTCTTCTCATTTCTAATTAAAGCATAGAATAACTTCAATGAGCCTCTGCCCATGACCTTCCTATACCAATGTCAACTTTCAACGGAACTTTTAATTGGACAGCAGTCTCCATTAACTCCCTGAGTTTAGGCACAATGTCTTCTTCATCCTTGTGTAAATCAAAAATCAACTCATCGTGAACCTGTAGCAACAAACGTGTCTTGTAATCCCCTTCTTTAAGAAACTTGTGAATTCTGTTCATTGCGGTTTTGATAATGTCTGCAGCGGACCCTTGGATCGGTGTGTTTATAGCGTTTCGCTCGGCGTGTCCCCTTACTGTTGGATTCCTTGACCATATATCGGGCAGGTAACGCCGACGTCCCATAATGGTTTCCACATAGCCGTGTTCTCTTGCAAAGGCAATAACTTCTTCAATATATTGTTTTACTTTGGGATATGCCTCAAAGTATTTTCTTATTATTTCGTTTGCTTCCGTTCGTGAAATTTTAAGTTGTTCTGCCAAGCCGTGTGCACTAATGCCATAGATGATTCCGAAATTGATTGCTTTAGCACGCCTCCTCAATTCAGGTGTTATCTCATCTGGCTTAACATTGAACATTTTCATAGCAGTCTCAGAGTGAATGTCTCTTTCATCAAGGAATGCCTGAATGAGATTCTCATCTTCACTTAAACTGGCAATAATCCTGAGTTCTATCTGTGAATAATCCATAGAGAGAATGCGATAGCCTTCTGAAGCCACGAAAGCCCGTCTGATTTCCCTTCCCCGTTCCGTTCTTACGGGAATGTTTTGGACATTAGGATTTGAACTGCTCAGCCTGCCTGTTACCGTCCCAGCCTGATTAAATGTTGTGTGTACCCTGCCATTGCGAACATGTTTCAATAATCCCGCTATATAAGTGCTTTTCAACTTGGACAACTCACGATATTCAAATATCAGGTCAATTATTTCATGTTTGCCCCGCAGTTTGTTTAATATCTTTTCGGAAGTGGAATAAGCCCCTGTGCTTGTTGGCTTGCCCGGATATGGAAGTTTTAAGTGTTTGAAAAGTATTTCTCCCAATTGCTTGGGTGAATTGATATTAAATCTCGTTTTTGCAACGGAAAAAATCTTTTCCTGCAATTCAAAGAGTTTCTTGCTCCATTCGTCATCCAGTTCTAAAAGCCATTTGGTATCAATAGCTATCCCTGTCAGTTCCATCATAGTAAGTACTTCCAACAATGGCATTTCAACTTCATAAAATAGCCTGTCCAGTTTCTTTGTTTGCAATTCATAGATTAGTGGTTGACGCAATTGCAGTGTTATGTCTGCATCTTCGGCAGCATAATCCTTTATTTGTTCTGGTGTTAGTTCAGCCATTGATTTTTGCA
>JAJRPU010000074.1 GCA_024280615.1 Bacteroidota bacterium
AAGGATACAAAATGCTGGGTGATTGGGCTCCTAAATTTAGCAAGGATCTGGGATTTAGAGTTATAAGTATTGAACCTGCTTACATAATACACAAAACCAATGAAAAGGTTACCCCAGACATTGTATTGGCTTCTGATAAGTTAAGAGAATCTCTTATAATGGAGTGGACTAAAGCACAAATTCTAAGGGATGATAAATTAAACCAAATCAAAAAGTATTTACGATTATCACCTCAAGATATGGCTATGTATGTAAGTGCCCAATCTTGTGAAAATATTGATGTAGTTGTTGTAATTCCTACTAGAAGTGAAGAAAACTTCAAACAAAACCTAAAAAAGGAAGTATCTATACCACTGATTTCTTATAATTTTGATAACCACGAGTCTAAAAAAGTTTTGAAAAAGATATTCGGCAAGTTTAAAGTTCAAGAAACAGAATCATTTTTTCAAAGGGAGATTGTAATAGAAAGAATTCCTTATGTATTCCCGGACATAGACTTATCCAATCTTACAGAGAGACAAATAGTAGACTATTTCTGCAGTGCTATCTTAACCATATTAAAGAACAAGCGGGAAGGAGAAACATTCACAATTGAGGATTTAACCCGAACAGCCCTTAAAACCGTTTTCTTTGATTTATTAGGCTTACATAAAAGACGACAAATCATGAAAGCATTCAGACAACTTATGCATATTTTGATAGAGAAACATCAGTTGCTAAATGGAGTTATTAAGCGCATTCCTAACGATCATGCAACCTGGCAAATAATATGGACTGTTACAGAACGAGAAAACAAGATCAAACAAATAGCAAGAAAACTGGACATTTTTAGAAAGAATATAAAGGGTTCTCATCCAAGAGTTATTCCTGGTCTAGAGGACTTTACATAAATAACATACAAATGCCACTATAAATCAGCAATCATTTTACACGTTCTGAAATTAGCACCGTACCCACCCAGTAACCATTGGTGTTGCCTGATATTGCTGTACGTATCTGAGTTTGAGTGTCTACAACCCGAGATATAGGTTTAAAATGCATCTTTTGTAAACGTTGAAATGCTTATTTCATATTTGCGTTTCGTTATGAAAGTGATTTCGTAAGTGAGGTTAATTGTTTTGGATGACGTGACGGGTATTTCCCATTCAATGTAGTGGTCTGTTCCTTTTTGGGCTTGTGTCATTTTGAATTGCTCTATACCTGAGATAGTGAAGTTAAGCAATTGGGATTTGAGTTCTATGACTGTGGCATATTTAATAATGAGAGAATCTGATGAAGTAGTGGAAATGGAAACAGAAAATCTGATGGTTTTCTTTCTTTTGAACAACCCCGCTTGTTCTATAACTTCAATTTGTTTGGTCTTAACTCGTATAAGCGGATGGGATATAATGGGCAATTTTATTGATTTTTCTGCAGTTTCTTCAACTGTGAGGTTTCGCCTGCCCATCAAATTACCATTATAGAATAAGGAAACAGTTTGTGCTATTATAGGTCTGATTTCCTCAAGTGGAAGGTTAAGTGTGTGAACAACGACTTCAGAACCAGAGAAGGCATACAAGTCAATTGTGGCATCTTTAACTGTTTTGCTAATAATGTTAAAAGACCTAACTGAACCATCAAAGATGGTGGCATTGCGAATCCGTATTATCGTCGGCAGAAGTTTGGATTGGTCAATGGAAATTTCAGGTGCATCTATTGGCTCTGCCGTCAATTTAAACTCTGAAGTTGTTCTATCGGGTTGAATTTGAACTCCCCCTCCAAATTTGGGGGCATACAATTTACCTCCCCGTCTTCTAAATAAAGGTCTATAAATACGATTTGCCTTCGCAGAGATAACAAGATATTGGTAAGGCGATTTCCTAACTTTTGTTTTTGGGGGTTCCACTGCTTCGGGATAATACACTATTGTCGTATTTTTCCAATCTATTCTTGTGTTTTGAGACACTTTAATAATCCAGTCTACTTTTACGTTGGGCGTGTCTATGCCTGCTTTTGTTGTAACATAAACGTTCATTAATGGTGTCAGAGAGAATGACCTTGAATACACACGGACAACTATTTTATATCTGCCCTGTTTATTGGCATAGGGCTTTATTATTAACACTTTTCGTGTTTTCAGGGCTGGTTTACCTCTATCAAGAAATGCACTAATTGATTTGATTTGCTCATCCAATTTTTCAATAATAGTTTCAAGATATGTTTTTCTTACTAATAGAGATTCACTGGCGATGAGGTGATAGGCGAGCCACATATCAAGGGTTTCGTCAAGGGCATCGGCATTCTCTGGTAACTCCCAGTTCTTTTCAAGCAAACTCAACCCCCTTTCCACTGTTTCAAGTTTTATTTTAAGTCTTCTCAAGGTGTCTTTCAAAACTTCAAGAGAATCTTTCCATTTTTCATATCTTTTAGACGGATTCACGTTATCTGGATTAACGGGTTCATTAATCATTTCAACTGTGAGAGCGGGCAAAAATGGAACTGCCCATGCTTCTGGTTGCTGAAAGGCATTAGAAGGAAGGGCTACCCTTATTCTCATAGCAGGATTAGCAATATCAAATTCTTTACTGAAGTAAAGAGTTGCTAAGTCGTTTCCTGTCAATATCACAGAATCAAGAGTCCAATCTTTTAGATTGGTTCGCACAACTTTTGCATACACACTGCTGGTTATCTCAAAACACAAAAATGCCAGTATAACAAGCCTTATCATCTTTAAAAGTTTTTTGCCTAAGTTAATAAAAAGCAAATAGTGTGCCTAAGTGTAAACTTATTTTAACTGTTACGGAGCGAACCTACTGAGTTCCTCTTAATTCTTCAACTTCCTTTCTCAATCGTTGAACTTCCATATAGAGTTCTTGTATTGCCTTTGTTAGCACTGGCACCAATTCCGCATAACTCATGCCCTTAATGGAATTGTCCACTCCTCCAAACCTTACTACTTCTGGAATGACTTTATAAACGTCCTCGGCGATGAACCCTATGTGCGTGAGAGAATCAGGGAATTTGCTCCACTGATATGTTACTGGTTTTAATGCCATAACTTCTTTAAGTCCGTATTGCAACGGCTCAATGTTTTTCTTCTCGTGCTTCGTGGAGGTTTGTATAACTCCGTTTACTGCCCATACTTCCTGCCATCTGTGAATGCTATTACCAAGCAATCGGCTACCATCGGCGTCGCTAATCAAGTGTCCACCGGTCATAAACGTTTCATTTCCCGGTATTTCAAAATATACGATACCGTCGGCGTTATTTATCGGTCCTACTGTGTTTGTGAAGTATATATAAAACACTTTTCCTATGGCTGGATTCTCAACCCTCATAAATTCCCCATTAGTGCCTCCCACATTGGTCATATGCAAAGGTGCTTGAGGGACAGGTACCCTCAACCCAAAGAATCCGTTATTACGTGCAGTGATTATGTTCTGGAATGCTGTTCCGGCAGGACGGTCATAGTTAAGTCTAAACACAGAGTCAGTTCCAACTACTTCTATGCCCATGGCATATCCAGTATTGCTTCCAATTTGATGAAGAATCACCCATGGACGGCTCTGGGCGGAAATAGTAAGTGCTGTTGTTGGAGAAGCGTCATAAACATGGAATCTGGTTTGCGGAGTGGTTGTCCCTATGCCTACTCTCACACCATCATCGTATATAAGCGAATTGCATAACTCTGTACCTGTCCACTTGGCAACATAATTTGTTTGAATTGTTGAACATACTGAATCAAAAGGTGCGGGCTTTATTTGCCATTGATTACCATCCCAGATTAAAACATCTCCTGCTGCCGTCCCGCTTTGCAGTTGTATAGGGCTTCCTGTTGTCCCATTTCCAATAATAGGACTTTGTGTTTGAGCCACTTGAGAACCCCATGTGTCCTGACTTAATGTCCACTGCGAACCATCCCACTTCCAGACCTGTCCCGGTGCTGTTCCGGGACCGAAAGTAATAGGGTTGACTGTGGTTCCATCACCAACAATAGGCGACTGGGTCTGTGCAACTTGATTGCCCCAGCTATCTTGGTCTAACACCCACTGGGTTCCGTCCCATTTCCAGACCTGCCCGGATGCTGTTCCCGAAGCAAATGTGATAGGGTTTGCAGTGGTCCCATCTCCTACTATTGGCGATTGAGTCTGAGCCACCTGACTACCCCAATTGTCTCCACCAAGAGCATTGGCATCCTGCCATTGAGGAGAGGCACCGGGACCTTGAGACACAAGGACTTGCCCGGCAGTGCCCGCATTCCCTCCAGGCATTAAAGCACCACTAAATTGAATGTTTCCAGCAACATCAAGGTTTTCAGACGGATTAGCAATGCCTATTCCAACCCTTCCATCTGGTTGGACAACCAAATAGGGATTTGCAGACCCTTCAACCTCCACTTGAAGCACAGGAAAGTTATATCCCGAAGGTGCTATTACATGCAGACGAGCCTGTGGACCAGTTGTGCCAACACCTATGTTCTGTGCAAAAACTTTTGATAAAGAAAGACTTAATAAAATTCCTAATATGCCTGCCAGAGTTATCCCCCTTTGCATATCAAAGCTGATTTTATGTTAAAACAAAATTAAGAGCTATACTACTAAAAGCAAAATCAAGATAGCAAAAGACTGCTTAACAGTCTCTTATTTCACAAACCGTCTACTATAAACATTTCCTGCTTCGTCAAAAACATTAATCACATATACTCCCCTGCTCCAAGACCTCATATCAATAACCACTGGCTCCCAAACATTTTCCATAACAGCAACCATTCTGCCGGAAACATCTAGCACTTCAACCCTATCAATACGTCCTGAACCCTTGAACCACAACTTCAAATAGTCATCCCCAATAACCATAAGACCTATGTTCTCAGGTATTTCAGAACTCATCACATAAGAAGCCTGAACAATAATCATATCATATGCATAACAACCTTCGCTGTTAAATGCATGCAAAGTGACTGTATGAGGCAATGTATCTGGCAACCATACCGTTACAGAATCATTATTAATAACAAACATTCCATTATCAAATTCCCACACTATTGAATCGTAACCACTACCAGCGATAGTTAATGTTACGGCGTTACCCATCACGGAAGCCACTGCTCGGACAACTATTCTTTCTGGACGTAATATGGTCATATAAACTGTATCGCTAACACAACCCCATTGCGAAATCTCCACTGCCCCATAGGTAAAGACTCCAAAGGAATCCATAGACACGGTCAGGGAACCTCCCCCAACCAAAGCCGTATCGGGAACCACCCCGACCATTGAGGTATCGGGCAACCAGATAACAGATGACCCTGACTCTATATTTACTTCCAACGTATATGTTTGCTCTTCTCCGCATAATAAGACGGAATCTTCTACAGGAATAGGTTCCGGAATAGGAGCGACAAAAACTGTTGCATAGAGGGTGTCGCTAAAACATCCAGTTGATGAATCAAAGGCGAATACTGAAACCTGTGAAAACCCAGTGTCCAAGAACAACAATTCAATATTATTACCTGCCATGTATGATGCCGCAATATTAGCAGAGTCCCAAATCCAATGATAAAGCCACGCTGAATCGCCCAAGACAGAGATATTCAAGGTTGCTGGAACACCGCACAGAACAGTTGAATCAATTGCCGAAAGTCCGGAAATAACAGGATTTTCATACTTTCTCACATAGAATCTTATTGTATCACCGGCACATAACAACTCATTGAACTCAATTACGAATATCTCATGCAATCCGGGGGAATCTATGTTTAATATCAGTTCTGGACCGTGGTTATCTTGAATGACTGTTACCTTGGAAGTGTCATAGAACCACCAGAATTGAGATAGTGGTCCGCCCTGCACTTGAAAAGTTACGGTGTATTCGTCTTCGCACAGATAAATGGTATCAAGTGGGAATACTTTAATTGTTTGAGGTTTGATTCTTTCATAAATGAATCTTGTAGTAAAGGGCAACATAGTATCTGACCAGAAGTTATTAGGCGAGTCGGCATCCCATGAGCCATTATCTGAGCCATCAAGCATGTGCAATTGCCTGAAGGATACTACCAACTCGTGGTCAATCCCGAGATTCCTTGCCCGCTGAGCTATATAGTATGCCCCAAAGGACTTAGGTAAAGTAGGTAGTCCGAAGGGATGGTCATAAAGAAAAGGAACTACATCGTCATACGGGCTATGCATCATCAAAACAGGAGGGTCAGATGCTGTTTCCATAAATAATGTGTCACCAAGTCCACCCCAATAATCCAAGGCTGCAAAAATTGAGGAGGAGTTAGGATAATTGTTTCCTTCACAATCAAGGCAGCCAAGGTCTGGAGCAAACAGTTGTGCGTATGAGCAAGCAGGTCTTTCACTCTCTTTGTCCACATAAGCAGTATGAAGAGCCATGTAGCCACCTGCCGAGGTTCCTCCAAAGAAAATTTTTGTTGTATCGATGCCATAAGTAGAAGCGAAGAATTTAAAGAACCGAACAGCAGCTTTAGCGTCTTGAATAGCTCTGTAAACGGCTCTTTCGGCAGAACAAGAGCTCCAAGGCATAAAGCCTTTTCTGTATTCTAAAGTAACGGTAACGAAGCCCTTTCGAGCAAAAGAATCGCAAAGGGCATACATCTCGTCCACGTCTTTTCTGCCAGTTAAAAAGCCTCCTGAATGCGCAAATATGATAAGAGGGCGACGAGTGTGTGTATCCACAGAAGATGAGGGCATAAAAATGTCCATTAGCAAATCTTGATCGGGATACGGAAAATACCACTTAGGTGCCGTGCCATATTGAACATTAAATAAAGTGTCTATTTGGTTAAAAATTGGTTTTTTATATCTGCGAGCATCGGGCTGTCCATTAAGGAAATAGGGGATCAAGACGAACACCATTGTAATAAGCTGGTTAATCCACTTCATAGCAGGTTACTTTTAGGTAAACTTTCAAAGCATGCTCTTATGCAAAATTAAGAGATTTTTCACAAATGCACAACCATCATTAACTTAAAGTACCCTCTGACTATTTTGATTTTTTTTGTAAGTTTATGATGTGTAATGAAAAGAACAAGAAAATGTATTCACTAAGACACCAGCGG